>CBDUUY010000005.1:0-27481 GCA_965370535.1 uncultured bacterium | reverse complement strand
AATGACGGTCTGGTAGGCGCTTTCCCCGAAATGCTCTCGAACCTGCCTGGCGACGTCGGCGGCGAGTGTGGTCCGCCGGTCGTACATCGTCAGAACCACTCCTTCGATTTCGAGTTGAGGGTTAAGGTTCCGCTGGATCAGACCGATGTTGCGCAACAACTGACCCAACCCTTCCAGAGCGTAGTACTCGCACTGAATTGGGATCAATACCTCGTTGGCAGCCGTCAACGCATTGACGGTAATCAATCCCAGCGACGGAGGGCAATCGAGAAACACGACATCAAATCGCGAGTCCAGTTCGTCGAACGCCCTCCTCAATTGATGCTCCCTGGAGAACTGACTGACCAGCTCGATCTCGGCGCCTGCCAGATCTATCGAGGACGGCACCACGAAGAGGTTCTTGACGCTGGTGGGTTCGATGGTTTCTTCCATCGGCACTTCCCCCAGCAGCACGTCGTAGATGGATTCCCGGATGCTGTCGTGCGAGATACCAAGTCCAGACGTGGCGTTGGCTTGCGGGTCGGTGTCTACGATCAGAACGCGTTCGCCGGCAAAGGCCAGGGCGGCACCAAGATTGATGGCCGTCGTGGATTTCCCTACGCCGCCCTTCTGATTGGCGACAGCGACGATCACGGTCGGGTTGTAATCAGTCACCGAGATGCATGATAAGCAACCAGGCGGCGCCGTCAAGGACCTCCGTGGGCACACCGACCAAATCTGCCTCGAGACCGAGTCCCTCGGCCAGATTCTTCAGGTCTCTACTCTCCGGCGGTGCCTCCGTCTTTCGGCTGAGGCCCAGAACCGCCGTTCCTCCCACCTCGAGCAGGCGGGCGCTCAATCCCACGGCCTCTGGAGCCTTGACGGCTCCCCTGAACACGAGGCTCTGCCACTCGTCGGCCACTGAGAACACATCTCCTTGAGCCGCTGCCACATTGGTCAGTCCGAGTACCCGGGTCGCTCTTCTCAGCAGGCGCACCCTTCGGCCACCCCTATCCAGAACGGTAACCACCACATCCGGCCAGAGGATCGCCAGCGGAATCCCCGGTAGGCCAACCCCACTACCCACGTCCAGGACCTCCATCGGTTCCTGGTCGCGCCACCCACCCGCAAACACCAGTGAGTCGGCGATGTGTCTCGGCCAGATCTTGTCTCCCTCCCGAGGACCTAGACCACCGGCCGGGATCGCCTCATCCACCAACCACTCCGCATAGGTGGTCAGTTGGGCCACTTGATGGTCACTCAGATCGTATCCGGCCCATTCGGCGGCTCGGCGGGCTACGTCACTCGGGTTGCCTGTCATGGTGCCATCATACGCCCCGGGCATGTTTCACGTGACATCTGACGGTGAAACAAGTACGCTGTTTCACGTGGTACCTGACGGTGAAACAACCCCGACACAATCCTTTGATGCCGGCCTGCTGGTGGGAATTCTGGTGGGGGAAGGGTCCTTCGGTGGCGACGGCAAGCAACCCCAGGTCACCCTCCGCATGCACATCCGTCACCGCACCCTTTTCTCCTGGCTGACCGATAGGTTCCCGGGTAGTCGTCTCTACGGGCCCTATCACCATGGAGGACGGTCCTACTATCAATGGATGGCCCGGGGCCAATATCTACGTGAGGTGTTGATCCCAATTCTGGATCAACACCTCACGCCAGACATCGACGAGTACGCCTGGGGGCGTTATCTCGCCATGAAAGACCTCTACGGGCTCTGAGATCAGTCCCGGGGAGCGGGGGAGATCACCACCGAACGCCGGGGTTCCTCACCCTCGGAGTAACTGCGGACTCCTTCGGCCTCGGCGATTGCATCATGTACGACCTTGCGGTCCGCCGGGTTCATCGGTTCCAACATGGCCTCTTCGCCGTCGGCACTCACCTGCTCGGCGAGGCGCGCTGCATAGATCCGCAGAGCCGCCCGGCGTCTCTCGGTATATCCACCGATGTCGAGGCGAATCCGTGCGCCGGCCTGCGTCTTTCGCTGCACCACGGTTCGGGTGAGTTCCAGGATCGCCTGGAGAATCGAACCCTTGGGACCGATCAGGGCCTCGGCCTGGTCCCCCGTCACATTGGCGATGATGATGTCCTCGTCCTCGATATGGGTCTCCACGGAGCCCTCGAGCCCAAAGGCATCCAGCAATCCAACCAGGAATTCCTTGATCACCGTTGCCTGTTCGTTGAGATCCGTCATCTCGGCCGCCTCCTCTTTCCGCCGTTCGGGGGTTCGCCTCGGCTCCTGTTTCGGCTCCGGGCGAGGTCTACTCTTCCCGTTGCCGGACCGACTCTTGTTGCTATGAGATTGGGCCCGAGAGCCACTGCGGGATCGCGTGCTGCTCGGTTTGCTCCCACCGGAACGGCTCGCACTGCTTCCGCCTCGATCATTGCGGTTCTGCTTGCTCAGCGCAGCGGTGCCGGTCTTGGAGCCAGAACCCGACCCCCGACCGCTCCTGCCTCGCCGACGCCGTCTCGTGCTCTTCGACCGCTTGCGCGATTCCCGGAAGTTGCCATCCTTGCCCCCGAGGCCGAACAACCCCTTCTGAGGTTCTTCTACTACTTCTACGGCCACCTCTTCGGGGGAGGACAGACCGAGTTCGGCGAGAGCCGCCTCGACGGCGTCCTCCTTGGACCTTGCTCGAATCTCAAGCCACTCGTCGTTCACCACGTCACCTTCTCCTGCGTTTTTTGCCGCGCTTCTTCTTCGAACCTTGCGGACGACGTTGCGCAGCCGGGCGCTTCGTCGGGGTTACCGGCTTGGGATCGGACTTCTTGGACGGTTTGGTCTCCTCCGGTCTTGTCTTGCCGTTGGAGGCCTCCCCGGTTTTCTTCCGATCGTCGATACCCAGTATCAATGCCTGCTGGCCGATGCGGAAAATCTGGCTGGCGGCGAAATAGACCACCAGGCCTGCGGGGAGAGTGAATGAGATGAAACCGAAGAAAAATGGAAAAATCTTCATGACAGCCTGCCCGGGTTGTTTCTCGACCGTCGAGCCGTCCTTCTGCGACCGGGCCATCGTCTGCCGTTGCTGCCAATACGCCGTGCCCATCACGACAAAAATCGTGATCAGGTAGGGGAGCGCCGTCAAGAGACCATCCGTGAACGCCTGTGACGGAGTGAGCTTCATGTCCATCCACAAGAAGGACAGCGTCACATCAGGATTGCCGGCCGCCTCTGCCAACTTGCCCGACGCCGGTAGATACCGAGCAGGATCCTCAACGGCCGAGAACTGGCGCAGCACCCGGAACAGCGCAAACCAGATAGGCATCTGCAAGAGCAACGGCAGGCAACCGGCGGCCGGATTGACGCCCTTCTCTTTGTACAGGGCCATGGTGGCTTCCTGCAGAGCCTGCTTGTCGCCCTTCAGTTCCTTCTGAAGGCGCTTCACCTCCGGTTGGATCTCCTGCATGGCCTTCATCGAACGGGTCTGTTTCAGCGTCAGCGGAAACATCACCACCCCGACGGCGATCGTCAGCAGGATGATCGCCACCCCCAGGTTGGGGATCAGGTCGTAGAAGAACGAGAGGACCGTTCCGAGGAAGTTCTGAAGGCCCTCCCAGAGAGTTCCCATATCTGATTACTTCGCTTTCTTTGGGACGGGGTCGTATCCACCTTCATGCCACGGGTGGCAACGGCCGATCCGCCGAACCCCCAACCATGTGCCCTTCAGGGCCCCGTGCTCCTCGACTGCCTCATAGGTGTACTCGGAACAACTTGGAAGATATCGGCAATTGCGGCCTATAGCCGGCGATAGGATACGCCTGTACAGAACGATCAGTCGCTGTAACCACCAGCCGGGCTGGTAGGGCCGGAGCCCGGTGTTCTTCACCTGTCGTCCTCCACATCAACGGCCAACCTCACCCAGGTCGTCAACTCCTCGAACGGAGCCTCCACGACCACCGGGGTGGCTATCAACACATAATCGTGGCCGTGCCGGATCGGGGATCGGGCGACCGCCTCCCTCAACCGGCGCTTGGCACGGTTGCGCTCGACGGCCCCGCCAACCTCCTTGCCCGCGGTCACGGCGACCCGCGGGAGGCCCGGCTCGCCGGGGGCATCGAACAAGACGATACCTCCCACGCGACGCCGGGACCCGGTGCGGCGCACCTTCCGGATCTCGAGATTGCGAAGAGAGACGAACGGACGACCGTTACGCCGAGAGCCGGTCACGGCCCTTGCGGCGTCGGCGACGGAGGATCTCCCTCCCGGCGCGGTTCCGCATGCGCGCACGGAATCCGTGCTTACGTTTGCGGCGTCGGACATTCGGCTGATAGGTGCGTTTCATAAAGAGGTCCCGAGATCGGGGGAGGTACGCTGGCGCGCCAGGTTACGAAGGGTCCCGATCCTTGTCAAAGGTACGGATCCAGATGGAAAGCCATCCCCGGGGCTTTCCATTTTCCGGATCGCGAGAACTCGATGTGAGGCGCGAAATATTGCCTAGAGCCATCTGGCGCTTCCACGGTCCTTCTCCGGCGTCCGCGGACGGTCTCGACCCTCCCCAAATCCCTTTGATTACAAGGGATCTCAGCGATACCCTTTGACTGCTGGTCTCCCCGTAGGCACGGATTTGTCGATCTTGCACGGCACCCTCACCGCCTCTTACACTCGCCTAGCGCCGGATACGTCCGGCAGAGCTTCCCACAGGTAGAAGATCCGGTGGCGTGGCCGGACGTCAAAGCGGCCGCAACCCACCCCACAATCTTCTCCACAGGTGTGGAAACCTCTGTGGAGAAGGAAAAAGGGCACTCGATCGGGAGTATGGGGCAGCAAGTGGAGGCACAGTCCGCCGCCGAGAACTGGGAACAATTCCGCCGCACACTTCGCGATCAGGTGACACCCATCACCTGGCAGACGTGGCTGGAGGCCCTGCAACCCGACGCAGTGGACGACGAGGTCGTCCGTCTGATCGCCCCCAGCGAATTCCATCTCCGCTGGGTCAACGACAAGTACCGGCCCGTCGTGGAACACGCGGTGGCTGCCGTCTTCGGCCCGGACACCAGTCTCGTCATGGACGCCAGAGCGGAACCGTTTTTCGACCTCCCCGAAGACGACGGTGACGACATCGACATCATCACGGGCGAACAGCCTGCCGCTCCGCAGGCCCCTGCCAAACCCGGAGAACGCCTCGTCAGCAAATACACCTTCGAGAACTTCGTCGTCGGTCCCTCCAACCGTTTTGCCAATGCCGCAGCAATGGCCATCGCCGAACAACCGGGCGGCTACTACAACCCGTTGTTCGTGTACGGCGGAGCCGGCCTGGGCAAGACCCACTTGCTACAGGCAGTCGCGGCACATGCCCGTGACCTCCACCCCGAATTGGTCGTCCGCTACCTGACCTCCGAGCATTTCTTCAACGAGTTCATCGACGGTATCCGCACCAAACGGATGAACGAGTTCAAGGCGCGCTATCGCGGCGTCGACATGCTGCTACTCGATGACGTTCAATTCCTGGAAGGCAAGGAACAGATCCTCGAAGAGTTCTTCCACACGTTCAACGCCCTCTACGAAAGCGGCAAACAGTTGGTTTTCTCGTCCGACCGGCCGCCCCGCAATCTCTCCACACTCGAAGATCGCATCCGCAGCCGATTCGAATGGGGCCTGACCACCGACATCCAGCCACCCGACGTCGAGACACGCCTGGCCATCTTGCATCGCAATGCTGCCTTCGCACCGCAACCCGTGCCAGAGTCGGTCCTGGAGTTCATCGCCAGCAGGGTCGTAGACAACATCCGAGAGTTGGAGGGCGCCCTCACCAGGGTCACCGCGTATGCGGCCCTCACCCACCAGCCCATCGACCTCGACATGGCCATGGACGTCCTGCAGGATCTCGGTGAGGACCAGGCCACCGCTCCCATCAACACCGGCCGCATCCTCGCCCTCACAGCCGAGGCCTACGGCGTGTCCATCTCCGATCTCGAGAGCCCCAGTCGCCGGCAGCCTCTCGCCAGGGCCCGCCAGGTCGCCATGTACCTGTGCCGTGACCTCACCGACCTCTCCCTCCCCAAGATCGGTGGTGTCTTTGGAGGCCGCGATCACACCACCGCGTTGCACGGCATCAACAAGGTCCGCGACCTCATGACCACAGATCAGGAGCTCTTCGAGCAGGTGACCGCCCTGTTGCAAAGCCTGAGGACATCTTCCCGATGATCCACACCAATCCCCACCCTTCAGACCACCCGTTGGACAACTCCCCATTCGTCCCCACCCCCTGTGGAGTCGCAACCATCCCGTACGCTGGGGTTTCAGTGACTTGCCCCCAATCCACATCCCCTACTACTACTTCTCCGGTTATCAATAGATTAAGCAATCACAGAAGAAGGGCCGACGTGTGAGGATAAGAGCAGAACGAGACGACCTGGCTGATGTGCTGAGCCGTGCTGCCAGGGTTATCGGAACCCGGTCTCCGTTGCCGGTTCTCCAGGGTCTCCTGGTCGAGGTGGTCGGCAGCTCGATGAGGGTCACGGGAACCGACCTCGAGGTGACCGTTCGGACGGAACTCGAAGTCGAGATGATGGAGGAGGGGAGCACCGTCATCCCGGCGCGTCTGACCAGTGAGGCCGTCCGGAAGCTGCCTCCGGGGGCAGTGGTCCTGCAGGCCGCCGATGGTGAGATCGAACTCACTGGAGGAGGGCCCCAGTTCAAGTTCCGGGAGTTCCCGGTGGACGACTACCCGAAGATCGCCGAACCCGATCTCGAGGGGGCGATCGAGGTCGATGGCGATGCGTTTGCCGCCGCCCTGGCGCAGGTGTCGGTGGCGGCTTCCACCGACGATGCTCGGCCCATTCTCACCGGGATCTTCTTCGAGAGTGAGGGTGGTGCGCTGCGGATGGTGGCGACGGATTCGTACCGGCTTGCCGTGTGCGACGTGCCGTCGGTGCAAGCTGAGTTGTCCGGTCTGGTTCCGGTGAGAGCATTGCGCGAATTGGCCAGGACCGTGGGGGCTCCCAAACTCAAGGTGGCGATCGGGTCGCGAGAGGCGGCGTTTGCCTCAGCGAGGGGAACCCTGACTGCCCGGCTCATCGAGGGGACCTTCCCCAACTACCGGCAGCTGATCCCCGAGTCGTATCCGAATCGGGTGACAATGGACAGGGCCGCGATACTCGAGGCAGTGGACAGAGCTTCGCTGGTGGCCGAGGATCACATCCCGTTGCGGTTGGCGTTGCAAGAAGACGGTGTGGAATTGACGGTCACCCGCCAGGACGTGGGCGGTGAGACGGAGCAAATCCCGGCCTCGTATTCAGGCGAGGAGATGACCCTGGCCTTCAACTCTCGCTACCTCAACGATGGACTGTCGGTGGTCGAGGGTGATGACGTCATCCTCGATGTGATGGACCCGCTGAAGCCGGGGGTGGTGAGGGGATCCGGTTCCGAGGATTTCCTCTACCTCCTCATGCCCGTTCGCCTCTGACCCGGCGATGGAACTCGGCTGGCTCGAGCTGACCGGGTACAGGTGTTATGAGGAGATTCGTCTGCAGCCTGCGCCGGGGGTCAATGTCTTCGTCGGGGACAACGGCAGCGGCAAGACCAGCCTCCTGGAGGCGATCGGCTATCTGGCATCGCTGAGATCCTTCAGGAGATCCCCCGATGGCTCCCTGGTGGGGTGGGGAGAGGATGCGGCCGTCATCCGGGGAGAGTTCGTGGCCGGCGAACGCACTTTGCGCGTCGAGGTCGAGATTCCCGAGGAGGGACGGCGGCGGGTGCTGGTGAACGGCAAGCGGCCCGCCGGGAGGGCAGAGGTGATCTCGGCGGTGCCACTGGTGGCATTCCTCCCCGACGACCTCGATCTCGTGAAGAGGAGTCCCTCGTACCGGCGCGAGTACTTGGACGACCTGGCCGCAGCGCTCTGGCCTGCTGCCGGGGCCGAGCAGACCGATTACGAGCGTGCGCTCCGTCAACGGAACACCCTGCTGCGTAACGAGGGTCGTCATGCCGACGGGGCAACGCTGGATGTGTGGGATGAGCGCCTGTCCCATCTCGGTGCCGCCGTACTGAGCAGGAGGATGGATCTGCTGGAACGCCTGGAGCCCCGCCTATCGGCTCTGTACGCCGATCTCGGGGACAGGGCCGAATCCCTGGGCACCCGCTATGAAAGCGCCGCCCTGGGGGTCCTGGGGCTCGCCGATGCACCCGGGTTGCAGGAGCGGTTGGGCGAAGCGCTGGCCGCGGCACGACACGGTGACATGGAGAGGAGAGTCACGACGGTGGGCCCCCACCGCGACGAGATCGTCTTCCTCGTCTCTGACAGGGACCTCCGCACCAGAGCCAGCCAGGGGGAGCAGCGCACCGTTGCCCTGGGACTGAGGGTGGCGGCCTACGAGTTGATGATAGAGGTCAGGGGGGTGACACCGGTGTTGGTTCTCGATGACGTGTTCTCCGAGTTGGACCCTGGACGGAGCCGCCGTCTGGTGGACAAGTTGCCGGGTGGGCAGGTCTTCGTCAGCACGGCCAGGGAAGAGGAGGTTCCGGTGGTCGGTACCAGGTGGACGGTCGCCGACGGGTCGGTGACGGTGAGGGTATGAGCGATCTCGAACAGGTCGGAGGTTTTCTAGACCGGGTGCTTCGACGCCTCGGGGTGCCCGAACAGGTGGATGTGACCAGGCTGGTGGAAGCGTGGGAGGAACTGGCAGGCGAACCCTGGGGGTCCCGGTCCAGGCCGGTGGGATTGAATGAGGGGGAGTTGCTCGTCGAGGTGGATGATGGGTCGATTGCGACCCTTCTCAAGTACCAGCAGAAGGCCCTGTTGGAGCGTCTGGAGAGGCGTTTTGGGACCCCGGTGGCCACCTCGGTGAGGATCAGGGTGTCTCGCGGCAAAAATGGCTCCTGACCAGGGCTTTTGCAGCCAGGAGAACATGGATTTGTCCCCTTGTGAGGGTATACTTACAACGTTGTCAGCGTGGGCTCAGGCGCAGGGGCGTCTTCCCACATTTCTTCGGTAGCGAGGGAGACCTGTGGCGCAAACTCAGCGCGCAAACGCGTCGTACAAAGCAAAGGACATCCAGGTCCTCGAGGGCCTCGATGCGGTGCGTCGCAGGCCCGCCATGTACATCGGCAGCACCGGTCCCCGGGGCCTGCATCACCTCGTTTGGGAGGTAGTGGACAACGCCGTCGATGAGGCCATGGCCGGCTTCTGCACCCGTATCGACGTCACGCTGTGCGAGGACGGGTCGGTGAAGGTCAGGGACAACGGGCGGGGTATTCCCGTTGACAAGCACGCCAAGACCAAATTGCCGGCGATCACCACTGTGTTGACCACTCTGCACGCCGGTGGCAAATTCAGCGAAGGTGCCTACACGGTCTCCGGCGGCCTCCATGGGGTGGGCGTGTCGGTGGTCAACGCCCTTTCCGAACGTCTCGATGTAGAGGTGGTCAGGGATGGCAGCCTCTGGCGGCAGGAGTTCCACCTCGGCAAGCCCAAGGGGAAATTGACCAAGGTCAAGCCGGCCAAGCGGACCGGTACCACCGTCACCTTCCTGCCGTCGCCCGATGTCTTTCAGGAGACGACCGAGTTCTCCTACCAGGTGGTGGTGGCTCGCCTGAGAGAGATGGCCTTCCTCAACCAGGGCCTCGAGATCAGACTCACCGACGAACGATCCGATGAGTCACAGACGGAGACCTTCCAGTACAGGGGTGGTCTGGTCGATTACGTCAAACACCTCAACGCCAAGCGTGAACCCCTGCACGCCCACGTCATCAGCATGTCCGAGGTGGGCGAAGACATGGAACTCGACGTCGCCCTGCAGTGGACCTCGGGGTATACCGAGAACATCCTTTCTTTCGCCAACAACATCAACACTCACGAGGGAGGGACCCACGAAGAGGGGTTTCGCAAGGCACTCACCAGGGCACTCAACGAGTTTGCCAGGGGCCGCAGCATCCTCAAGGAGAAGGACGCCAACCTGGCCGGTGAGGACGTCCGTGAGGGGATGACCGCCGTGGTGTCGGTCAAGATCCGCCAACCTCAGTTCGAGGGCCAGACCAAGACCAAGCTGGGCAACACCGAGGCGCGCTCGTTCGTCGAGGTGGCGATGAACAAGATGTTGCCCGAGTGGCTCAGCAGACACCCCGGCGAGGCCCGCAAGATCGTGGAGAAGTGCACGAACGCTTCCCGGGCCCGCATGGCGGCCAGGGCGGCCCGTGATCTCACCAGGCGCAAGAGCCTGCTGGAGTCCTCCGGCCTGCCGGGAAAACTGGCCGACTGCTCGTCGCGAGATCCCGGTTCGTCGGAGTTGTTCATCGTGGAGGGCGACTCGGCGGGAGGTTCCGCCAAGCAGGCCCGCAACAGTGAGTTCCAGGCGATCCTTCCCATCCGGGGCAAGATCATCAATGTCGAGAAGGCCCGTCTGGCCAGGGTGCTGCAGAACAACGAGATCCAGGCCCTGATCACGGCGATAGGCACCGGCATCGGCGACGATTTCGACCTGGAGAAAGCCAGGTATCACCGCATCGTCATCCTGACGGATGCCGATGTGGACGGTGCCCACATTCGCACATTGCTGCTGACGTTCTTCTTCCGTCACATGAGGCATCTCATCGAGGCGGGCTACGTCTATATCGCCCAACCGCCGCTGTACCAGATCAAGGCCGGGAAGAAGGTGGAGTGGGCGTATTCCGACCGCCAGTTGGAGGAAGTGAAGGCCACCTTCGATGGCAAGACTCTCAACATCCAGCGTTACAAGGGCCTCGGTGAGATGAACGCAAACCAGTTGTGGGAGACGACCATGGATCCCGACGACAGGGTGCTGCTGAGGGTGGAACTCGAGGATTATGGAGTAGCCGATGAGATCTTCGTCACGCTGATGGGCGACGATGTCGAGTCCCGGCGCACCTTCATCCAGCAGAACGCCCGCGATGTCCGGTTCCTGGACATCTAGTGGTGATGCGATGACCGACCACAACGACAACGCAGGCCGCATAGAGCTGATCGACATCGAGACCGAGGTCAAGAACTCCTTCCTCGAATATGCCATGTCGGTGATCGTCTCCCGTGCCCTCCCCGATGTGAGGGACGGTCTCAAGCCGGTCCACCGCCGCATCCTCTTCTCGATGTACGACTCGGGTATTCGCCCCACCTCGCCGTTCCGCAAGAGCGCCAGGGTGGTCGGTGAGGTGATGGGTTGGTTCCATCCCCATAGCAACGATGCCATCTACGACGCCCTGGTCCGCCTGGGGCAGGATTTCTCCAGCCGCTACCCGATGATCGCCCCGCAGGGCAACTTCGGGTCTGTGGACGATCCGCCGGCCGCCATGAGGTACACCGAGTGCCGTCTGGAGCAACTGGCGATGAGCTTGCTCGAAGGCATCGACGAGGACACCGTCGATTTCGGGGACAACTACTCAGGGGAGCGCACCGAGCCACTGGTGCTGCCCGCCCGGTTCCCCAACCTCCTGGTCAATGGCTCCACCGGTATTGCGGTGGGTATGGCCACGAATATCCCGCCCCACAACCTGGGCGAAGTCATCGACGCCACCCTCCACATGATCGACAATCCGGATGCCACCGCCGGCGATCTGCTGCAGTTCGTCAAGGCTCCCGATTTCCCCACCGGCGCCTACATCCTCGGCAACATGGGGGTCCAGGACGCCCTGCTGACCGGCCGCGGGTCGGTGAAGATGAGGGCGGTCGCCGAGATCGTCGAGTTGCGCAAGGGGCGCAACGGCATCATCGTCACCGAGATCCCGTATCAGGTCTCCCGCGACCGGGTGATGGAGAAGATCGCCTCCCTGGTTCGCGAGAAGAAACTCACAGGCATCGCCGAACTGCGGGACGAGACCGACCGTGAGGGCACCCGGTTGGTGATCGAACTCAAGAGGGATGCGATCCCCAACATCGTCCTGAACCAGTTGTACAAGATGACCCAACTGCAGGACAACTTCAGTGTCAACACGGTTGCTCTGGTGGACGGTGTGCCTCGCACGCTGAACATCGCCCAGATCATCTCCCACTATCTGGAGCACCAGATGGAGGTCATCGAGCGGCGGACGGCATTCCGGCTCGCCAGAGCCGAAGCCAGGGCACACATCCTCGCCGGCCTGCTGATAGCGCTCGACAACATCGATGAGGTCGTGGCGATCATCCGCGGATCCAAGGACGTCGACTCGGCCCGCACCGCCCTCATCAAGGCATTCGAACTCAGCGAGATCCAGGCAACCCACATCCTCGACATGCCGTTGCGGCGCCTCACCGCCCTGGAGACGAGCAAGTTGCGCGAGGAGTTGGCCGAACTGGAGAAGCTGATCAAGTACCTGAAAGGTTTGCTGAAGAGCCCGGCCAAACGCCGCAAACTGATCGCCAAGGAGTTGAGGGAGGTCAGGGACAAGTTCGCAGACGAGCGGCGCAGCCGGATCATCCCCGACGACGGCGACATGTCCCTGGAGGATCTGATCGCCGACGACGACATCGTCGTCACGGTGACGGCCAACGGCTACATAAAAGCGGTCAACGCCAACTCCTACCGCCGCCAGGGGAGGGGGGGACGGGGCGTGAAGGGAGCGGCGCTCCGTGAGGACGACGCCATAACCAGAGTGCTCCACACCACCGCTCATGCCTTCCTCCTGTTCTTCACCAACAAGGGGAAGGTGCATCGGGTGAAGGCACATCAACTGCCGCGCAAGGACCGCACGGCCAAGGGGGTGCTCGCCCACTCGGTACTGCCGCTGCAACCCGACGAGCGAATAGAGGCGATCATCGACACCAGGGACTACGAGAGCGCCAACTACCTCGTGCTGGTCACCAGGTCCGGCAAGGTCAAGAAGTCCCGGCTGTCCGATTACGACTCCCGCCAGTCGTCGTTGATTGCCATCAAACTGCAGGACGACGACGAGGTGGTCGCGGTTCGCACGAGTTCGGGCAAGTCCGACGTGCTGGTGTTCACCCACGACGGCATGGGAATCCGGTTCTGTGAGGACGAGATTCGCTCCATGGGCCGCGACACCATGGGGGTGAGGGGCATCAGGGTGAGGGAGGGCGATTATGTCGTCTCTGCTGCGGTGGATGACGAGGCCGACGAGGTCCTCTTGCTGACCTCGGGCGGTTATGGCAAACGCACCAAGATGACAGAGTTCCCTTCGCAGAAGAGGGGTGGCATCGGGGTGCGGGCCATCAAGCTCACCAGGGTGAGGGGCACGCTGGTGGCGGCCCGTGGCCTGCCGGCGGGCGCCGAGATCCTGGTCACCTCAACCGACGGTGTGGTCATCCGGACCGACTCCGGCGCAGTCAGCCGCCAGAAGAGGCCTGCCAGCGGCGTCAAGGTGATGAACCTCGGCGAGGGAGCGCAGATCTCGGCATTCGACCTCGCCCCGACAGAGAACGGCGACTCGGACGACTGAGCGAAACCCATCCCGATTTGGGGGGTGACCGGTACACTGCGCCCGTCGCAGCCCGGGAGTAGAGGTGCCTGTTCAACGGGTTCGCAGGGTCATACGCAAGTTCGACCCGTGGACCGTTCTCAAGGTCAGCTTTGTGTTCAACGCCATCCTGGCGCTGATCTTCGTGCTGGGCACCGTCATTTTCTGGTCGGTGTTCGTCAATGCCGGCATCCCCGAGCGTATCAACGAGTTGGCGCTGTTGATCGGCCTCGAGAACGGTCTGACACTGGAGGGGCCCGTCTATTTCAGGGTGGTGACGCTCCTTGCCGTCATCGGGACGATCCTGATGACCGGCTTTTTCACCCTCGCTGCAGTCATCTACAACCTCATCTCAGATCTGGTGGGGGGTATCGAGGTCGTGGTTCTCGAGGAGACGGCGATCCCGGCGGTCACCCGCCCGGCCACACCCAGGGGAGCGGTCACCAGTCCGGTCAGGCCCTTGCCGACGGTGAAGCCCATGGTGCGCTCCAAGAGCGGCAGGGAAGAAGCCGCACCGGGCGCCAAGCCCGGGCCGGGACCCGCTCCGAAGGTGGATGAGACCTCGGAAGTGAAGAAGACCGGAACCTGAGGTCGGGACGCTAGCCCGACATCGTGTAGGAAGCCACCCCCAACCCGATGCGCAGCGCTGCACTCAGGTAGGCCTCTGATGCCGCCGCCGGCCGGTGCACCCCTGGGGGATAGGCGCCCTCGGCCACGGCGATCGCCCCGGCGGCCAATGCGATCGCTCCCAGATGGCCACGGTGGTCTGCCACCCCCACGATCTGCTCGACGGGTATCCCGTCCCGTTCCCCCGACACCCTCACTATCGCTCCAGCCCATTGGCCGTCCACCGGCGCTGTGAGCCGGGTCACCGGGACCCCGGGGGTCTTCCTGCGCCGGCGGGACCGGCCCGTGCTGGATCCCCAGCGGGGCCCGATCGGGTCGGGGAAGGGGATGGCTTCACCCCGCCGGTTGGGCCTGCCTTCGGTGGTCCAGGCGATGGTCACCGCCCTGTCCCTGTCCGTCCTGGCACGTTCGTGCGCCGCCAGGGTCTCGGCGATGCCGCCTCTCAGTGCGGCGCCGATCAGCAGCGTGGTGCCGCCGTCCAGGAAACGGCGCGCCAGTCGCCTGTCCACCCTGGGTTCGGCGGCAACGACGCACGACATGCCCTCCTCGGCGGCGATCAGGGCGAAGGAACGGGCGTCGTGGGCGTCGGTGATCAAAGGGTCGTAACCGGCGAGGCTCTTGATGGCCATGGTGCGGCGATCTTCGGTGCCGCCGGTGTGGCCGTACATGCCCAGGGCGACGAGGTCCTTCTCGGCCAGGAGGATGCGCCCGGCGCGTCTCCCGACCTCTCCGGCGGCATGGAGGGCTATACGCATCTACTGATCCGCAGGGTGCCAGTCGCCGGTGGGTTCCGGGCCGTGTACCGGGCGGCGGCGTGCCAGCAGCAGGCCCAGGACGGCGAGAACGGCGAGAACGATACGGCGGGCCTGGAGGGTCATGAGGGCGAAGTGTAGGGGTGCCGCAGGCAACCGCTATGCTCGGCTTGTTCGGTCGAACACGATCGAATGGGTCGCTGGTTCCCCCATGAGGGGACGAGAGAGCGAAGTCCGGTGAGATCCCGGCGCTGTCCCGCAACTGTGATGCCCTCCCCGGAGGGACGAGCCAGGTCGCCTGCCACCGATCCGTGCTGACGCCTTCGGAGGAAGGGTAACCAGGACCGTTTCGGACCCCCTCCTCCCCGATCAAGGGGAGACCTATGTTCCGCAAGACCTTGCCGGCGTGTGCGCTTGCACTCGCCCTGATGACCGCTGCGTGTTCGGAGGAGACACCTTCGACCACCACCGCCGCACCCGTTCCACCACCCGAGACCACCACCGCGGCTGCGTTCCCCAGGGACGTGCTCGGTGTGACGATCCCGGACGAGCCGATCAGGATCGTCTCGGCATCTGCATCCCACACCGAGATGATCTATGCACTCGGGGCGGGGGATCGCATCGTCGCCACCGATCTCTTCTCGGACTGGCCTCCGGAAGCGGCGGAGACCGAGAAGATCGACGGATTCAACATCGGTGTCGAGACGGTGGCTGTACTCGACCCCGATCTGGTGATCCTCTTCTTCGATCCGGGCGACGTGGTGGACGGCCTCGGCCGCCTGGGCATTCCGGCCATCCTGTTCTCTGCACCGGCGACCCTCGACGAGGCCTATGCCCAGATAGAGGCGGTCGGGGCGGCGGTCGGGGCCGATTTGGAGGCCGCAGAACTGGTCTCCGAGATGAGGGAAGACATCGAGGAGATCACCGCCCGGATTCCCTCAGGTGACGACCGGCCCACCTACTACCACGAACTCGATCCGACTCTCTACAGCATCACGTCGAGCACGTTCATCGGCAGTATCTACGCACTGGCGGGCATGGACAACATCGCCGATGCTGCCGACGATGCGGGCTTCGGATATCCGCAGTTGTCCGCCGAGTATCTGATCGAGGCCGATCCGGACTTCATCTTCCTGGCAGACACGGTCTGCTGCGATGCGTCGGCGGCCACGGTTGCCGAGAGACCGGGGTGGGACACGCTGACGGCGGTCCGGACGGGCCGTGTGATCGAACTGGATGACAGTGTTGCTTCCCGTTGGGGACCGCGGATCGTCGAGTTCCTCGAGATGGTGGTGGATGCCGCCTATGTGATGGCCGGTTGAGATGAACCCCCCGGAAGCACCCCGCCTGCGGCTCCATGTGCTGGTGACGGCCTTCGCCGTGCTGGCCGTGGCGTTGCTGGCGGGGTTGCTGGTGGGCCCGGTGTCGATACCAATCGGCGGGGTGTTGGCCGAGGTGGCCGATAGGATGCCGCTGATATCCATCGACTCGGGCCTGGACGATAGGCAGGCCGCCATCGTCTGGGAGATCCGGCTGCCCAGGGTGGTGCTGGGCGCCCTGGTGGGTGCCGTGCTGTCGGTGTCGGGCGCCGCCTACCAGGGGGTGTTCCGAAACCCGTTGGCCGATCCCTACCTGCTGGGGGTGGCGGCCGGGGCCGGCCTGGGGGCGACGATCGTCATCGTCGGAGGCGGTTCGTCGGGTCTCATCCCGGTGGCTGCCTTTGTGGGTGCAGTGGCGGCAGTGGTGGCGGCGTACGCCCTGGGGGCACTGGGGGGTGGTGTCCGCTCCGGTGCGATGCTGATCCTGGCCGGGGTGGCCGTGGCGGCGTTCTTCACTGCTGCACAGACCTTTGTGCAGCAGCAGCACACCGACTCGATCCGGGAGGTGTTCAGTTGGATCCTGGGACGGCTGGGCACCTCCGGTTGGAGTGAGGTGGCCGTGCTGACCCCGTATGCGGTGGTGAGCACCATCGTGATCCTGCTGCACCGCAGGTTGCTGGACGTGCTTGCTGTTGGGGAGGACGAGGCCGGCACCCTGGGTGTGGACCCGAACAGGGTCCGTTCGCTGGTGGTGCTGGCGGCGACGCTGGGGACCGCGGCGGCTGTGGCCGTGAGCGGCCTCATCGGGTTCGTCGGCATCATCGTGCCCCATACGGTGCGGCTGATGGCAGGGGTGTCCTACCGGGTCATCCTGCCTCTCACCGTGATAGGTGGTGCGGCGTTTCTGGTGCTGGCCGATCTGGCAGCCCGGACGGTCCTGTCGCCGGCCGAGGTTCCCATCGGTGTCGTGACTGCGTTCGTCGGCGCCCCGTTCTTTGCACTGGTGCTGCGGACATCCAGGAGGGGTGTGTTGTGAGTGGGATAGTCGCCAGGGCATTGACCGTGGCCTACAACGGCAAGGCCGTGCTGCACGGTGTGGATGTAGAGGTGGCCCCTGGGGAGATGGTGGCGGTGATCGGCCCCAACGGTTCGGGCAAGACCACCCTTCTCCGTGCAGTGGCCGGGATGGTGGGCATCCGGAGTGGGGTTGTCAGCATCGACGGCAAGCCGGTGGCCGGGATGGCCCGGCGCGAGTCGGCCCGACTGGTGGCGATGGTGCCCCAGGATCCGGTGATACCGAGAGGCATGACCGCCTACGAATACGTGCTGCTGGGGCGCACCCCGTATATCGGTTACTGGGGCACCGATTCCGCAGACGACCGGCGCCGGGCAGTCGAGGCATTGGAACGCCTCGATGCCATGGAGTTCAGCGAGCGGTCCCTGGATCGGCTATCGGGCGGGGAGAGGCAGAGGGTGGTGCTCTCCAGGGCTCTCGCCCAGGACTCCGGCGCCCTGTTGCTGGACGAGCCGACGACTGCGTTGGACATCGGGCACCAGCAGACGGTGCTCGACCTGGTCGATGGCCTCCGTCACGAACGGGGGACCGCTGTTCTGGGAGCCTTCCACGACCTGACCCTGGCCGCCCAGTACGCCGATCGTATGGTGCTGCTGGTCGAGGGTGAGGTGATCGCAGAGGGGTCGCCCGCTCAGGTGCTCAAACCCGAGATGCTGGCGAGATTCTCCGGGGCCAGGGTGACGGTCCTCGAAGGTCCCGGCGGGGAACCGATTGTGGTGCCGTTGCGGGATCAGACTGCGGCGTCGAAGAGGCGCCCCACCCCGTAGGCCACGGCGGCGCCGCCGACGGCGACGGACACATTCTCCAGACCGCTGACGATCGGGTTGGTGTGGGTGGCGACCGTCTTCAGCGCCCCAACGGTGAAGAGGGCGATGCCGCTGGCAACGGCGGCGATCCACAGTCCTGTGATGGGGTCGTCGGTGAATACGAAGGGGAGGACGGACGGCAGGGAGCCCAGCAGGAACAGCAGTCCCGACATCACCATGGCGGTGTACGGGGATCTGCGTTCGGTGTCTATGACCCCGAATTCGAGGGCCATCATCACCTTGAGGAAGGCATTGTCGTCGGCATCCACGACCTCGACGATGTGCTCGATCTCATCGTCCGGGAACCCCATGTCGCCGAACATGTCCCGGATCTCCTGCCGTTCCACCTCGCGGTGGTATTTCAGGTGCTCCTTCTCGAGTTCCATCTCACGGTCGAAGACCTCTTCCTGAGACTTGGTGGCGATGTATTCGCCCGAGGCCATGCTGACCGCTCCGGCGATGGCCGCAGCCACCCCCGTCAGCAGCACCTGGTTGGTGCTGAGCCCACCCCCGACGACCGCGACCACCAGCAGGAAGATGGATACCAGGCCGTCGTTGACCCCCAGGATGATGTCGCGGATGTACTGCCGCGTCGCCCCGGTGTGCGGCCGGTAGGTCACTGCGGGGTCGATGTTCTTCCTGCCTGCCATGGAGGGGGAGTGTAAAGGCGGACTCTGGTCGATTGGCCGCCCCGGTAGAAGTGCAGGATGTGAGAGAAGGCCGTTGATTTGCTCTGGGGCGGGATGGCTTCTGAGAGAGGGCGTCTCGTCGAGGGTGATTTTGATGATCGACAGGGCATTGTGGGGGCCGGTGCGGGTATTCTCGGTCCGGACGACCACCCGGAGGATCGACGTGCCAGAGTCCGCCGCACCTGCCGACGCCCCGGACCCGGAGGGCAACCTCACCGTCAAGGGGAAGTTGAAGAGCCGCTATTACGAGGGAGAGTTGGTGCGGCTGCAGATCGAATTGGCCAAGCTGCAATCGTGGATCAAGGCCAAGGGCCTCAAGGTGGTCGTGATCTTCGAGGGCCGGGACGCAGCGGGCAAGGGCGGCGTCATCAAGCGCATAACCGAGAGGCTCAATCCCCGGATCTGCCGGGTGGAGGCACTGGGCACTCCCACCGACCGGGAGAAGACTCAGTGGTACTTCCAGCGCTACGTCGAGCGCCTGCCTGCCGCAGGAGAGATCGTCCTGTTCGACCGCAGTTGGTACAACAGGGCGGGTGTCGAGAGGGTCATGGGCTTCTGCACCGATGAGGAGTATGAGGAGTTCCTGCGGTCCTGTCCCGAGTTCGAGCGGATGCTGGTGCGCTCGGGGATCATCCTGCTGAAGTACTGGTTCTCGGTGAGCCGTGGAGAGCAGGAGCGCCGTTTCCAGGATCGAATGGGGGATCCCAAGAAGCGCTGGAAACTCAGCGACATGGACCTCGAGTCCCGGATGATGTGGGAGGAGTATTCCAAGGCCAAGGACGGCATGCTCGCCTACACCGACATCAAGCAGGCCCCCTGGTTTGTGGTCCCCGCCGACGACAAGAAGCGGGCCCGGCTCAACTGCATCGCTCATATCCTCGGACAGATCCCTTACGGCGACGTCACCCGCGGCGAGATCGAACTGCCGGAACGCCCCGAGGAGCGTGAGGGCTACATCCGCGCACCGATGACCGACCAGACCTTTGTAGAAGACCTCTATAGACACCTCGGCGAACAGCAATCATCGGATTGAGGGCCCTTTCCCCCGGGCTGCCGGGGAAAAAGAGGTATCTCCCTTCCCCCACCTCCGGTGGGAGAGAGCAAGAAGCCTCTGTTTCTCCCCCGCCTCAGCGGGGGAGATGCCCCCGTTGTGGAGGCAAGTAAGGGGGGCGGTCCTTTTCGGGCGGCGCGCCGCTCTACTACGGAATCTCCCGGGCCTCTCTGACGCCGAGCACGGTCGCCGTGAGAAGCATCACCACCATCGGGAGCGTCCCGGCCATGATCAGGCCGAACACCCACCCCTCGGAGAAGCCGAGTGCCGCGGCGAGCATGCCGGTGAGGCCTCCGACTGCCCCCACCAGGCCTCCACGATTCATCCACGGCCCGCCGACCTCATGGGCGGCGTACCAGGCCTGGTCTCTCTTCATGGTGGATGGGGTGCGGATCCCTGCCTATCTGTTGCGGCCGAATCGACGGTCGGTCATCCGGCTACCCATCCACATGATCACCAGACCGGAGAGGAACACGGCGCCCCCTCCGATGAGACCGCCTGCAAGAGAATCCTCCATGCTGGAGACGGTAGCGGCGTAGCATCCTGCCCCGGACCCGGACATCGGATTCACCATGGCGATAACAGTTGCAGGGGTCTCCTTCGGTCACGCGGGTGGGGAGACCCTGTTCTTCGACGTCTCGTTCCGTGTCGACACCGGCAAACACGCCGGGTTGATCGGCGACAACGCCACCGGCAAGTCCACCCTGCTCAGGCTGATCGCAGGCATGCACGACCCCGAGGATGGGACCATCGCTGTGGATGGGTCGGCCCGGTTCATGCCGCAGTCGATAGGCCAGCGTGACGACCCGGTGATGGTGAGGGAGTTCCTCGCCGCCCTGTCCGGGTCCCGCATCGAGCAGGTAGCGCTTGCGTTGCACCGCGCCGAGCAGGAGAACGCCGGGAACCCGACCGAGCAGACCGGCATGGCGTTGGCTTCGGTCATGGGCGAATGGGCCGATGTCCACGGGTTCGAGATCGAGGCGCAGTGGGATGCAGCCTGTACCGGAGTGCTGAGGCAACCCTTTGCGGATGCTGCCGGTCGTCTTGTCACCACGCTGTCGGGCGGCGAACGGAAGCGCCTGGCGCTGGACATGTTGATGGCGTCCGATGCCGATGTCCTGCTGCTCGACGAACCCGACAACTTCCTGGATGTCCCAGCCAAGCGAAGGTTGGAGCAGCAGATCCGCTCTTCGCAGAAGACGATCCTGATCATCAGCCACGACAGGGAGTTGCTGTCGAATGCGGTGGATCGACTCGTCACCATCGAGGGGTCGGGTGTCTGGACCCACGGTGGATCGTTCCGGAACTATCACCAGGAAAGGGAGGCCAGGAACCAACGGCTCGGCTCCGCACTGGATCGATGGCGGGACGAGGAGCGCCGCCTGTACCGGCATTTCAAACTGCTCAAACAACGGGCGGCCGCCAGCGATGCCCTGGCATCGAGGGCCTCGGCTGCCGAGAACCGCTGGAAGAGGTTTGTGGACGATGGCCCGCCTCCTGCCCCGCCCCCGGAGCAGAGGGTGAGTATGCAGTTGCGCGGGGCGGATTCGGGCCGCCGGGTGGTGCGCTGCAGGGCACTCGAACTGACCGGGTTGACCGGGTCGTTCGACGCCGAGGTCTACTTCGGGGACAGGGTGGCGGTGATAGGCCCCAACGGGTCGGGCAAGAGCCACTTCGTCAGACTGCTGGGAGGGGAACCCGTTGCCTACGAGGGCGAATGGGCGCTGGGTGCCAGGGTCGAGGCGGGTCTGTTCGTGCAGACCAACGACCGCCCCGATCTGGCCGGCCGAACCCCTATGGAGGTACTCGCCCCGTTGGGAGGTTCCACCGACGAGCAGATGAAGGTGTTGGGACGCTACGGGATGGCGGGGGCGGCCGGCCAACGATACGAGTCGCTGTCGGGCGGCCAGCAGGCCCGGTTGCAGGTGTTGATGCTGGAGCGCAGCGGCGCCAACCTCCTGCTGCTCGACGAACCCACCGACAACCTCGACCTGGTCTCCGCCGAGGCGCTGCAGTCGGGGCTGATCGAATTCGAGGGCACGGTGGTTGCCGTCACCCACGACCGCTGGTTTCTGCGGGGTCTGGACCGCTTCCTGCTGTTCCCCCTGGACGGCACGGTGGGGGAGGCCTTCGACGTCGAGACGGCCATCGCCATGCTCAACGACCCTTCCCACCAACCCGGCCCCGGGTCGTTCAAGAGGCTGACGGCGGAGTAGACGAGCGCCGGATTTTCAGACCGGAGGTCGGGGTAATTCCCGGCCCGTCCGCCCGGTCTTGTTGTTCAGGCCCCTCAGCCATGCTGCCAATTGGGGGGTCAGTGCATCCGTCGGGTAACGCCACCGCCAGTTGCCCGATGGGGTGCCGGGGATGTTCATCCTGGCGTCGGTGCCGAGGCTCAGTACGTCCTGGAGGGGGGTGATCGCCAGGATCGCCCGTGACGCCCAGGCTTCTTCGATCATCTTGTGAGGTACGGCCCCTGCGGCCCCCCATGCCCCCAACGCCCTGCGGGCCCGCATCCGGTCGGCCCGTGGCGACGAGTGGAACCAGCCATTGATGGTGTCGTTGTCGTGGGTGCCGGTGTAGACGATGCAATTGACCGGGTAGCGGTCCGGGAGGAAATCGTTCTGAGGATCGCCGTCGTAGGCGAACTGGAGGATCTTCATGCCGGGCAGGCCCAGGTCGTCACGCAGCACCGGAACCGCCGCATGCACCTCGCCCAGGTCCTCGGCGATGATGGGAAGGCCGCCCAGGGATGCCTCCATGGCATCGAACACTTCCCTGCCCGGACCATCCATCCAACGGCCGATTGCCGCGGTGGGGGATTCGGCGGGGATCTCCCAGTAGTCCACGAACCCCCGGAAGTGGTCGATCCGGATCACGTCCACCATTGCCACGGTGTGGCGAATCCGCTCGATCCACCAGGCGTATCCCTCGGCGGCGTGAGCATCCCAGTCATACAGGGGGTTGCCCCACAACTGCCCGGTCTCCGAGAAGTAGTCGGGCGGCACCCCGGCCACCACAGTGGGGCGCCGTTGGCCGTCCAGGTGAAAGAGGTGAGGATCGGCCCACACGTCCACGCTGTCCGGCGCCACGAAGATGGGGATGTCACCGATGATCCCGATGCCGCGTTCGGTAGCGGCCGCTTGTACCCGGTCCCATTGCCGGAAGAAGAGGAACTGGCGGAAAACCTGTCGCTCGACTTCGATCGCCAGGCGGGTGGAGGCATCGGCGACCGCATCGGGGTCGGCCATTCGCAACTCGTCGGGCCAATCCCACCAGGGCCCGCCACCGTGGTCTTCCTTGATCGCCATGAACAGGGAGTAGTCCTCCAACCAGGAGCGGTGCTGTTCCCGGAAGGAGGCATGGGCAGCGGACAGGCTCGAAGGGGGGTTGGACCGGAACCGATCGAAAGCGGCGTCGAGGATCGCCATCTTCCAGGGGATCACCGCCCCAAAATCCACCTGGTCATCTGGGAACCCGGGGCTGTCGGGTTGGTCGATGAGGCCGTCTGCCGCTAGCAGGTCGGGGCTGATCAGAAAAGGGTTGCCTGCGAAGGAGGAGAAGCACTGATACGGCGAGTCGCCGTATCCGGTGGGACCCAGGGGCAGTATCTGCCAGTAGTGGCACCCGGTGTCGGCCAACCAGTCGAGCCACTCCTCGGTGGCGGGGCCCAGGTCGCCGATGCCGTAGGGGCCGGGCAGAGAAGTGGGGTGCAGGAGGATGCCGGATGAGCGTTGGTCCATCACGGCGACACTCTACGGCCGCGGTGACCCGTAGAGTCAGGGGAAGGGAGGCGTATGAGATCTCTCCGTTTCCGAAGGTGCACCTATAGGGCACTTCGCGTGGCGGCGAAAGGCTGGGAACTCACCGCCGACGGCGAGCAACTCTCCAGCCACCGTTCGTACCGCGAAGTGGTGGGGGCTGCTGAGGCCCACGACCAACGCCGCCGCCGCAACCGGGCTGCCATCAAACACGCTGCGCTGATGGCTCTGGCAGGTTTGCTGCTGATCCCGGCGATGAGCGGCCGCGAGGTGGACAACGCCGACTTCCCGCCGGCACGGGAGTTTGCCGATCGTATGGAGCAGGCCTACCGGGATGTCGATGCCGGGGAGGCCGACATCGCCCAATACACGGTGGAAGACGACGGGTTCGGTGGCGGGGTGTTCCGGGTTGTCCGGGGCGGCGTCGAGAACGACTACAACGTGCTGGTGGGCGATCACCGGGGCGACTGCTACGTGATCCGGTGGGTGCGTCTCAAGGTGCCGTTTGTGGCCCGCCTGCTGCCGCGTCACGACTGTGAACCAGGCCAACCGGCCCTCAATTTTGCACCGTCGGGGTTTGAAGCCATTGCCATCAACCTGTCCGCAGGCAGTCCCCTCAATTGGGAACCGGTGCTCCCGGACCAGATTCGCCTGGCCCCGTGGTTCTTCCCGGCCGTCCTGGTGCTGTTGCTGGTGATGATGCAGCAGATGATCAGCCTGTCGTTGGTCTTCATCCGACGTGGGGTGCTCCGGGAACGGGTGCCGGTGGAGCGGATAGATCGGGAGTCTGGCGAGTGATGCCGCTACGCCGTGGGCTCCTGGACGATCAGAGGCACAACTCGACGAGTATCGGGTAGGCGTCCTGCAGGTTGTCCAGGCCGCCGCCACCGGGCATCCAACCCAGGTGCAGATGAGGCACATCGGCGTTGCCTGTATCACCGACGTACCCGATCACCTGGCCCGCCTGGACCGGCGTCCCGACGGTGATGTTCTCGGCGTATCCGGACAGGTGGGCGTAGTAGTAGACGTCGCCGGTGACATCGCCCCTCACATAGATGCCGTTGCCGCCCAGGTAGTGCCAATCCGCCTGGATGACAACGCCCGACTCGATGGCGACCAGGCGGGTTCCGATGGGGGCGTTGATGTCGTTGCCCCTGTGGGTGCGCCATCCGCGGCTGTCGCCCCAGTCGTGCACGAGAGTGTCGACCGCCTCGAGGGGGCAGACCCTCAGGCCGGTGACGGCGGGCAAGCCCAGGCGCTCCCTCAATCTGTCCCGAAGGGCCATGGCGCTGTCGATCTCATCCTGGAAATCGTTCCATGTTCCGAGTAGTTCGATCAGATCGCGCTGATCCAGGTAGTCCATGTCCTCGCGGAACAGGGTGGCGGTGATCGCCGCAGGTACCTGGTCGGTCGAGTGTGGTCCTATCAGGGGTTCCAGCACCGCCGTGGCATCGACCCTGGTGATCGCCAGTTCCTGCTCGATCCGAGCGATTCCGCCGATGTTGACCGCCGTGGCCACCTCGGCATCCCATTGGGTGTTCACGAGCCGTTCGGTGAGTTGGGTGAATTCCTCTATGCGGGTGGTCAGGTCTTCCAGGCCTGTGCAGGCCTCTGCTGTGGTGTCGCCGCCGGCGAGGGCGGGCACAGCCAGACCGGCTACCAGGACGGTTGCCAGAGAGAACAGGAGGAGGCGTCGGATTCCATTGGACACGACAGCAGTCAGATTAGGGGACTACTGAGGAATGTTTGGCACCCAGCAGACTCATGGATGTGGCCGGTCACCCGTGTTTGTGACGCCCAGCAGCGAGGGGAGATGTGCCGGCATGTCGGTCTCGCTGATGCTGCGCACCGCGGCCACCGAGATAACACCCCCGTTGACCGTGGCGACGTCGGTGCCCTCGGATGCCGAACGATGGTGCAGCAATCCCCGGTAGTCGTGGACGTAGACACCGGGAGATTCCTCGCGAAAAAGCTGCCCGTAGCCGGTGTCGGCCACGGTGGTCAGGCGCCGCTCGGTCGTGAGATCGGCGTCTTGAGGGAAGTTGACGTTGACGGTCACCCCCATCTGCCCGGCCTGCAGCATCCCGGCCGCCATCTCAGCCGAGATCGCAGCCAGGCGTCCCCACATCGGCAGGGAGTCTCCACTCGACGCCCAGGCCTTCCACTCGCTGAAGTTGCCGCCGAAGCCGTCGGGGGTGCCGGTAGAGAGTGCCAGGCCGTCGATGCCGCCGATGTAGGCCTCCAGGACCGCCCCCACCGTGCCACTCGACTGCAGGTAGGCCGTGCCGTGGTTGAAACCCAGGTTGATCCCCGAGACGACCAGTGAGGGTGGCGTGTCGAACATCGCGTTGATGGCCACCTGCACACAGTCGGCGGGGTAACCGGAGGTGGCGTACATCTCGATTCCGTCCCTGGTGACCGATTCCACCCGGATGGGGTCGTCGCGCGTGATCGCCTTGCCGATCCACGATCGTTCGGTGTCGGGCGCTACCACCCGGGTTGGAGCGATTTCACCGATGGCCCTGGCCAACGGCGGCAGGGCCGCTGCGTCGATGCCGTCGTCGTTGGTCACCAGAATCCAGGTCATGGGGTCTCCTCGGGTATCAGAGGCGGTTCAGGAAGTGCTGCCGATCCACCACTGCACGGCGCCCTCGGCGACCTTCCGGTCACCTTCGGTGGCCATCACGGAGAACACCAGCAGGGGGCCTTCGATCGAGTCGAGCGTGGCAGTGGCCTCCACCCGGGCGCCCACTGCCGAGGGGGCGAGATGGTCGATCGCTACTCGGGTGCCGACGGTGGTCCGGTCCTCGTCCATGTGCGGTGCTATCGCAGTGACGGTGGCCTCCTCGCAGAGGGCAACCAGGCGGGGGGTCCCCAGCACAGGCACGTCACCCGACCCGAGTGCGATAGCGGTATCGGCGTCGGTGACGATCAGGCGCGCGGAGGCGCTGACTCCTGCTTCGAGAGGCATGCCCAGGATGGTAGGTGCATGACGCAGGCGACCAACTCGAGCAACCCTTAGTGAGATAGCGTCACCCCAGGCGACCGCCTTTCAGGTCTGGCTCTCCTGCCACCACTCCCACCAGTGGTCGGCGCGGAAGTCGAATTCCTCACGCGTGATCTCACGGAGGGCAAGCCCGATCATCTTCCGCCTTTGAGATAGTCCGTCCGAGTAGGTGCCGGGATGGATCGATCCCAGGTTGTCCAATTCCCACCTGTCCTCGTCAGCCAGGGCCCAGATCAGATACGGCACGACCGGGTCGAGGGCGCGGCGATCCCGAGGAACGACGGCATGGGCGAGATCTCGGGCGAAAAGGGCGGCGCGGTATCGAGCAGCGAGATCGTCACTGAACAACTGCTTCTCCAACAACAACACCGCGTCCTCAGAGATCGGGTTCTCCATAGATTCGAAATACTCATCCGCCACAAATCCGTCGAATCCCGCCCCGCTCACCTGCAACGCCAGCAGCAAGGACTCACCAAACAACTCGCCGAACACACCCCCGATTTCTCCATTGACGGCGATTGCGATCATGCCGTCCCAGCGCGACTCGGGAACCGACGCTTCTTTGGTACAGGCGGTCTCGAACACGGATTGCCCGGGTGAATCGTGGTATTCGATGGAGCCCGTAGCATCGGGATATCCCTGCATCGACAGCGTCGCCGTGGCAGTGCCCTCGAAACCCTCGTAGCACCGTCCGATGCCCGTGTAGTCGGCGGGGATCATCCGAGCTTCCATCTCCACCCGTAACGTCGCATCACACTCGACATCGACGACCTCAACCCCGAAACCCTCGATGATCCTGATGGCGTAGAGGTCCGGCAGGCCGTATTCACTCCGCTCGAACTCGCCTTCCATGACCACGTTGACACAGACCGTGGACACTACGGCGTCCCCCCAACCGGCGATTCCTGAGGTCATGAACATGGGTACAGGCGGGCCCGTGAGGTCAATCACCGGAGTCGTCCTCTCATCCCCCGAGCAGGCAGCCATCACAAGACCAATCGCCACCACCAACCACATCGATCGAATCCTCAAGTCAACCTCCCCTGTTCTGCTCCGAG
>CBDUUY010000004.1:0-28785 GCA_965370535.1 uncultured bacterium | reverse complement strand
ACCCGGTCCTGCCGGGGTTCAGCGATACACCGGGTGTCCGGACGGTGGAACCCTCCGACATGGCCGCAGCCGCCCATAGGAGCGACGCCGAAGATGGGTCCCTCGCTATCGAGTAGTCGCCGGGAGGCACAGGCCCCGGCATCACCTCGAAACGGGTGGCGCTGGTCCACCTTCCCAGGGTGAGAGTGGCCAGCCAGCGTTCGGTGTGGTCCCGGAAGCCCCCGGGTGAATCAATGGCGGAGGCTCCCTCGGCTTGCAGGGCCGCCAGTTCGAACGCCGACCTGACCTGTGCGGATGCCACCCCGATCTCGACTCCGGCACCCCGCAACCGGCCCCTGCCCGTCACCACCGGAGGGGTGCCGTCCTGCGACACCTCGATGGAGACGCCGAGCGCCCCGAGTGGGTCGATCAGACGCCGCATCGGACGGGCTGTGAGGCTGGCGTCGCCGGTCAGCGTCACCCTGGACGGGTGCCTGGCCATGGCGCCTGCCAGCATCCGCAGAGCCGTGGCGGAGTTGCCGAGATCGAGAGTGTCTCCCGGGTGGTTCCACGCATCGACGCCCGGTGAGGTGACCCGATCGCCATCGAACGTCACCCCGAGGGCCTCGAGGGCGTTTCTCATCGAGTGGATGTCGTCGCCGGGGGCGGCTCCGGTGATCCGGCTCTTCCCTCTGGCCATCCCGGCGAGAAGCAGGGCGCGATGGGTGAGGGACTTGTCGCCGGGCACTTCACATGTGGCGTGAAACCGCCCATCGGGTGCTTCGAATGTGACAGTCTCCACGAACGGCATCATGCCACGGCGGCTGCGTACAGCTTGCGTACCTCATCCATGGACAGCGTTCGCCAGGTGCCCGGCGCCAGTTCACGGTCGGTGATCGGGCCGATGGCGGTGCGAACCAGGCGGCGGACCGGGTGGCCTACGGCGTCGAGCATCCTCCGCACCTCCCGCTTGCGGCCCTCCGCCATCACCAACTCGATCAGCGCCTCGGGGCCTGAGCGATCGATCACCCTGGCACTCACCGCAGCCGCAGGCCCGTCGTCGAGTGGGATGCCGGAGGTGAGGGAGCGCATCGCAGCGGCCCCTGGGTGGCCTTCGACACGCGCCAGGTAGGTCTTGGTGACACCGTATCGGGGGTGGGTGACCCTCTCGGTCAGGTCGCCGTCGTTGGTGAGCAGCAGGAGGCCCTCGGACTCGGCATCGAGGCGCCCAACCGGGTAGATCCGGGTCTCGTGGCCGATCAGGTCCACGACTGTGGTGCGGCCCTGGGGGTCGTCGGCCGTGCTTATGACGCCCTGCGGTTTGTAGAGCAGCAGGTAGACGAGGTCGGGTCTGATGGGGAGCCGGACCTCGTCCACTTCCACGATCGCCGTCTCGACATCCACCTTCTGCCCGAGATGGGCAGGGGCGCCATCCACGGTGACCCTGCCGTCGCGGATCATGTCCTCGGCGGAGCGCCGCGAGGCGATCCCCGAGTGGGCCATCAGCTTCTGGAGTCGCTCGATGGCTCCTCCGGACGGAAAGGGCGCTCCAGGGTGTCTACGACTTCGGCGGGCGGGATGTGGTCGCCCAGCGGGGGAAGATCGTCGATGGAGCGCAGGCCGAGTTTCTCGAGGAACAGGGAGGTGGTTCCGTACAGCAGTGCCTGTCCCGCTCCCGGGGCCCTCCCGACCTCGTCGATGAGGCCGCGTCGCTCCAGGGTGCGGAGGGCGTGCTCGGAGTCCACCCCCCGGATCTCACTGACCTGCGAACGCGATACCGGTTGGCGATAGGCGACCACCGACAGGGTCTCCAGGGCCTGTTTCGAGAGACGGGATGCACGGGCCGACGAGGCGTAGCGCTCCAGGAAGGCATGGGCCTCCGGCCGGGTGTAGAGCCGCCACCCGCCTGCCAACTCCCGGAGCATCAACCCGCTCTCCCTCTCGGTGAGCCGGGCGCCCAGGGCTTCCAGGGACTCCTCGATCTCGGAGAGGGGCACCTCGAGGACTTCGGCGATCTCGCCGGCCGGGATCGGTTCTTCGGTGACGAAGAGCATCGCTTCGATGGCGGCGATCGATTCCATCAGCCTCCCCATTCGCTGGTCATGTCGTCGGCATCGGTGTCCTTGAGGTGACGCAGACGGATGGCATCCTCCAGGTGCTCCTGAGTGGCGCGCACCAGGCCCCAGCGGGCCAGTTCCAGCACCGCCAGGAAATATGCGACTACTTCGACAGGCCGTTTGCAGTGTTCGGTGAGTGCGTCGAAATCGATCTGGACCTCAGCGGCGATCCGTTGCCTGGCGTCCTGGATGGCCAGCGCCACCGAGGGAAGGTCCAGGTCGAGGTGATCGAGGTCGGGATCGTGCCTCCTGCCGATGACCCGTCCCGCCAGTGCCGCCAGGCCTTCTGCGTCCAGAGGTATCCGCACTTCCGGGGGCACCGGGCTGATGGATGGATCGAGTCCCACGGACCGCCCCACCAGGGCTGCCTGGGTCGTCATGCGGTGGGCGAACACGGCCGCTACGTCCTTGAAGGTCAGGCAGGCGAGCAAACGGGAGAGCAGTCGGTCCCTCTCCTCCGCAAGCGCCAACTCTTCGTCGAGGTCCACATCGGCATCACCCGGCAGGAGGTGGCGGGCCTTCAACTGGATCAAGGTGGCGGCAATCACCAGGAACTCGCTGGTGATCTCCAGGTCGAGGTCACGCATCAAATCCAGGTAGCCGATGTAGTCGGCGACCAGGTCGGAGAGGCTGACCTCGGTTATCTCCACCTTGCGAGAGGTGATCAACTGCAACAGCAGTTCGAGCGGCCCCTCGAAGACGGTTGTGGATACCTCGTACGTCATACGGTCGCCATCGTACGGCCCCCTGATGGCAGAGCAGGCTTCATTCGCCGTCGGAGCGAACCAGCAGCGCCCAATCGTCGGGATCGACATCGGGAGGACATGGTCCGTGGTGCCCGGCGGCGAATGAGACCACGATCGGCTCTATGCCCAACTCCCCCAAATCCTCTGCCCCGAGTGAGGCGTGCCGGAGGTAGATGCCGAGCCTTCCCGGTGCCGGGATGCGGAGCAGATCGAGCGTCGCGGCGGTCACCCTTCCTGCGACACCGAGACGGCTGTGGCGTTTGCCGTTGTCGTGGAGCAGGGCTGCCCGGATCAGGTCCCGCCGGTGAGGGCGATGGGAAGCGACCATCCTGGCGGCGGTGAGAGCGTGGCGTTGGTCGGCGGGCGGTTGCGCCCAGAACAGTGGGGACTCCCGTTCTCGGAGCCATTCAGCAGCCTCTGCCTGCTCGGCGGGCCCGAGGGGCCGGCTCCGCAAGGTTTGGAAGAACCGCTTGGCCAGATGTAGCAGCCGGAGCATCAGATGAACACCCTCATGATCCACCCGATCCAGTCACCTATGAAGGAGAGCGTCCCCCGGAACAAGAAGATCAGGGCGAACAGGATCAGGAAACCGAACTGCGAGACACGGTAGTAGGCGATCCTGGCCCTCTCGGGGAGCACCAGCGGCAGCAGCCGGCTGCCATCGAGTGGCGGGATGGGGAGCATGTTGAAGATGGCCAGCGCCACGTTGACCAGGATCGCCGCCAGCAGCATGCGATCCGCCAGACCGTCGGTCAGGATTCCCTCTCCGCCACCCAGGCACAACCCGTTGGATGCGAATCCCAAACCGGTGCAGGTTGACGCTGCGATGGTGTCGAAGCGGGTCGCCGTCGCCAATGCGATGCCGAGCAGCAGGTTGGTGGCGGGGCCTGCCATTGCCACGATGGCCATGTGCTCCTTGGGCTTCCGGAAGGCCGCCGGGTTGACCGGCACCGGCTTCGCCCAGCCGAAGACCGGCTGGCCTGCGATGGCGAGCATGCCCGGGACCACGAGGGTGCCGATGGGATCGATGTGAGAGATCGGGTTCAGCGTGATCCGGCCGGCGTCTTTGGCGGTGGAGTCCCCGAATCGCTCGGCAACCCATCCGTGTGCAACCTCGTGCAGGACGATGCTCGGGAGCAGGATGGCCATGAAGAGGACGACATCGACCACCGTGTTGGAGTGGATCACCCTCTCATCCCTCTACGGGCTCAACCCGCCGACTTGCAGGAGACGCAGGTGACGGAAGCAGGCCGACACTCGAGCCTTCCTTCCCCGATCTCCTTGCCGCACTCGATGCAGATCCCGTAGGTGCCACCCTCGATGGCGGCGAGGGCTCGGTCGACGGCCTCCAGTTGCTTGTGGAGGTTCTCGACCAGGCCCAGGACTTCGGTGCGTTCGGAGGTCGCCGCGGCGGCATCGGCAAACCCGTCGCCGAATTCGACGTCGTTGCGCAGATCACCGGCCTCGGTGGCTCCGAGCTCTTTCAGCTGGTGGCACAGGTGCTCGCGCTCCGCACGGAGTTTGGCCTCTGCATCGGTTGGGATGGTGGCGTCCATCGTCGTGTCCGATCAGCCTCGGGGATGGGAGAGCACATAGACCTCGAGAAGATGCCGCGGCGACACTTTCGTGTAGATCTGTGTAGTGCTGATGCTAGCGTGCCCCAACATCTCTTGGACGGATCTCAGGTCGGCACCGCCCTCCACCATGTGGGTGGCCATCGAGTGACGCAGGACGTGAGGGGACACCCGATCTGTCGGGATGGCGGCCCTGATGGCGTGTTTGCGGACGATGCCGAACACCCCTTGGCGGCTGAGCCTGCCGCCCCGTGCGTTGAGGAAGACCGCCCCGGGGTCACGTCCGGTTCTACGAAGGGCGAGCCGGTCCGGGAGCCACTCCTCGATCGCCAGCACAGCGTGGGAGCCCACGGGCACGAGTCGCTGCTTCCCCCCCTTGCCCGTGAGCAGCGCGGTGGCTGCGGCCAGGTCGATATCGATCTGGTCCAGCGCCACGGTCTCAGCGACCCTGGCGCCGGTGGCGTACAGGAACTCGAGCAGGGCCCGGTCGCGGCGGCCCAGCGGCGTGGTGGTGTCGGGTGCCTCGATCAGTTGGATCATGTCTTCCACGGTGAGGGCTTTGGGAAGAGGCTTCCCTCGTCGGGGGGTTTCGAGGAGCACCGTCGGGTCGTCGTCGGCGAGGCCCTCGGCCACCATGAACCGGTGGAGGCCCCGCACCGCAGCGATCTTGCGTGAGATGGTGGAGGGGGCCAGGCGCCGGACGGCCAGCGAGTGCACGAAGCCCGAGGCGGCCCCGGTGTCGGGGCGGCGACCGTCGAGGTAGGCCGTGTACTGGCCCAGATCACGTCGGTAGGCCTCCACTGTGGCGGGAGACAAGCCCCTCTCGGCTCGCAACGAGGCGAGAAACTCCTCCACGCTCCGATCGAGGGTCATGATTCGATGTGGTCCAGCAGGGCGTATAGGCCGACCAGGGTCGTGGAGTCCTCGAAAGCGAGAGATCGGAGCCCTTCCCTGATCTCGTCCGGGGTGAGGCGGATCACCACGGCCCGCTCTTCCTCGATGCCCTGGGGGTCGGGGGGAACGCTGGTCAGCCCCTCGGCCAGGTAGATGTGGGAGTACTCGTCGGTGAAACCGGGTGATGTGAAGCAGCCCTGGATCAGCGTGAGGGAAGCCGGCGACAACCCGACCTCTTCGATGCACTCGCGGCGTGCGGTCTGCTCAGGGGGTTCGCCTGCGATGTCCAACTTGCCTGCAGGAAATTCCCGCACCCGCCTCCCCGCCGGATGACGGTACTGCTCGACCAGGACGGCCGTCTCGCCGTCCCAGGGGATGACGACCACGGAACCCGGGTGCCGTACCACGTCCCGCACGGTCCATCTGCCGTCGTCGGCGAGCAGGTAGTCGCGTTCGAGCGTGAGGAATCTGGCCCGTGTCACACGGCGCGAGCCGAGTCGCGTGAACCCGGAACCCGCCATCAGGCTCTCTCCGGGATGGACTCCTGAGATGAGCGTTCGTCCGCCCGGGCGGCGTCACGGCGGGCCTTGGCTGCGGCCAACAGCCCGACGAACAGCGGATGCGGGTGGTCGGGCCGGGATTTGAACTCAGGGTGGAACTGCGACGCCACGAAGTAGGGGTGGTCGGGCAGTTCGATGATCTCGACCAGTCGCTCGTCGGGCGACAAACCGGCGAAGAGCATGCCGGCCGCCGCCAGATCGTCGCGGTAGCGGTTGTTCAGTTCGTAGCGGTGACGGTGGCGTTCGTAGATCAGTTCCTCGGCATACAGCCTGCGGCTGTGGGAGCCCTCGGCGAGTTTGGCGGCGTACAACCCGAGACGCATGGTGCCGCCCATGTCCTCGATGTCCTGTTGATCCTCCATGAGGTCGATGACCGGATGGGGGGTGGTCGGATCGAACTCTGCGCTGTTGGCGTCGATCAGGCCGAGTTTGGAGCGGGAGAACTCGATGACTGCGCACTGCAACCCGAGGCAGAGACCGAGGTAGGGGATCTCGCGTTCCCTCGCAAAACGAGCCGCCTGAATCTTCCCCTCGATGCCACGCACCCCGAAGCCACCCGGCACGACGATGCCGTCGAGGCCCTCGAGATACGAGTCGGCGAGGAGGCCGTTCACCTCGTCGCTGGGGATCCACTGCAGATCGAGGGCGACATCGTTGGCGAGGGCGCCGTGGCGAAGCGCCTCCACGACGGAGAGGTAGGCATCGGGAAGGTCGATGTACTTGCCGACCAAGCCGATCTTGACGGGAGATGTCGCCAGTTCCATACGGGAGACCATGTCGCGCCACGCGTCCAGGTCCGGGGGCGGGGTGTCGAGGTTCAATCGGTCGCAGATGACCTGGTCGAGACCGCCATCGAAGAGATGGAGAGGCACCTCGTAGAGGCTGGCGGCATCAACGGCGTTGATCACCGCGCTCTGGGGAACATCGCAGAACAGGCTGATCTTGCGGCGTTCGGAGTCCTGGATGGGGCGGTCGGAGCGGACCACGATGGCATCCGGCACGATTCCCCTGCTCCGCAACTCGGCGACGCTGTGCTGGGTCGGTTTGGTCTTCAGTTCCTCGCTGGGCCCGATGAATGGCATCAGGGTCACATGGATGTGGGCGTAGTTGCCGGGTCCGAGATCGTTGCGCAACTGGCGGGCCGCCTCGAGGAACGGGAGGATCTCGATGTCGCCGACCGTGCCGCCGATCTCGGTGATCACCACATCGGCGCCGGTACGGTCGCCCAGTCTGCGTACCCGGTGCTTGATCTCGTTGGTGATGTGGGGGATCACCTGGACGGTGTCTCCGAGGTAGTCACCCCGCCGCTCCTTCTGGATGACCGTCTGGTACACGGAGCCTGTGGTGACGTTGGAATCGCGGCTCAGGTTCTGGCTGGTGAAGCGTTCGTAGTGCCCCAGGTCGAGATCGGTCTCTCCCCCGTCGTCGGTCACGAACACTTCCCCATGCTGGAAGGGGTTCATGGTCCCGGGATCGACGTTGATGTAAGGGTCGAGCTTCTGGTTGACGACCTGGAGCCCGCGGTTGCGAAAGAGTCGGCCGAGCGAGGCTGCCGTGATGCCCTTCCCGAGGCTCGACACGACGCCACCGGTCACGAAGACGTACTTGGCCATCTGCGGCGGCATCGTAGCAGTGGCCCCGGACGAAACCGGTTACCCGTCCCGGTGGGTTGCGGCGAGAGCCATCAACTCGGCGGAGTAGCCCCGGCCCTGCTTGCTTTCGGGGAGGCCGCCGAGCATCCGGGTGAGTTCGGCGATGCGCTCCTCCCCCTCCACCCGGCGCACCGCTGCCGTAGAGCCCGTGCGCTCCACAACGAAGTGTGTGTCGGCGAAGGCGGCCACCTGGGGAAGATGGGTGACCACCATCACTTGACGGCCCCGGGAGAGGTCCGCCAGTTTGCGCCCCATCGCCAAGGCTGTGGACCCTCCGATGCCCGCATCGATCTCGTCGAAGGCGACGATCGGGGCATCGGCCACACCGCCCGCCAGTCTCATCGCCAGCACCAGCCGGCTCAGCTCGCCGCCTGAGGCGATACGGCCGACGGGGCCGGGCTCCAGAGCCGTATCCGATGCAAACAGCAGGCTCACCCGATCAGCCCCCGCGGGGCCCGGCTCGTCGGCCTCGACGGTGATGCGAACCACGGGATCCCGGAAACCCAATTCGGCAAGGTGGGCGGCTGCGGTCTCCGAAAGGCCCTCGGCAGAACGGCGCCTGGCATTTGTGAGGGCTGCGCCGGAAGCGGCCACCTGCCGTTCGGCATCGGCGATCTCAGAGGCCAGCGAGTCGGCGCGTTCGAGCAGGCTTTCGAGCCGGCCCGCCCTGCCCGCGGCCTCCTCCCCGAAGCGCAGGACCTCGTCGAGGGTGTCGCCGTACTTGCGCCGCAGGTCGGTGAGCACCGCCATACGCTGTTCGGCGGCTTCGAGTGTCCCGGGGTCGTGATCGAGGTCCTCGGCGAGCCGCCGGAACTCGGCGGCGAGATCGGTGATCTCCCCCGCTGCAGCATCGAGCCGTTCGGCGGATTCGGCAAGGCGGCGATCGAGTTCGGCGGCGCTTCTCACCTCGTCCAGGGCGCTGCCGAGGGTCCCCGATGCGCCATCTTCGCCGAGGGCGCGGTAGGCCCTCGAGAGGCCGGCGGCGATCTCTTCGGCGTGGCGGAGGCGTTGCAGGACGGCGGCCATCTCGGTGTCCTCGCCGGATTCGAAGCCGGCGGCCTCGATCTCGCGGGCCTGATGGCGTGCCAGATCCAATTCTCGTTCCAGGGCTCTGCGATCCCCTCCAATGGCCTCGAGGTCGGCGAGCAAGCTCTGGTGGGTGCTCCAGGCGTCCAGGTAGGTCGCCAGGGAGGTCCGGCCATCTGCATCGAGGGCGGCATCGACGATGGTCCTGATCGCACTGTCCCTGCCCAGGGCGATGTGCTCATGCTGGCCGACGATCTCGACGAGACCGGACAGGCGGGTGGTGAGCGCTGCAGCGGGGCTCATCGAACCGTCCAGATAGGCGCGGGATCGGGTCCCGGTCACCCGACGAGCGATGATGACCTCCTCGTCTCCGATGAGGAATCTGCCGTCGACGCGCGCTTCGGGACCCGCCGGGCCGATCCGGTCGGTGCGGGCGTTGTCGCCACGAAGCAGGCGCAGGGCCCCCAGCAGCAGGGTCTTGCCGGCCCCGGTCTCGCCGGTGAGAGCGATCAGACCGGGGCCCGGTTCGATCCTGGCATCCGCGATCAGTCCCAGATTGGAGACGGCGAGTTCGTCAAGCATCGTGCAGGTGGAACTTCTCGCGGACCGACTGGGCGAAGTTGCGCGGGGTCAAGCGGAGGAACCGGGCCCTGTGCTCGCCGCGAACGATCTCGACGGCATCCCCCGGAGCCAGGTCCCCTTCGGACCGGCCGTCGATGTTGATCCTGGCAGCGCGGTCGCCTTCGATCTGGAATCTCAGGCGCACATCGGACCCGAACACGATTGGGCGGCCGAACAGAGTGTGAGGGGCGACCGGGGTGACCACAAGGGCGTCGAGTTCGGGATCGACCAACGGTCCGCCGGCAGAGAAGTTGTAGGCCGTCGACCCGGTGGGCGTGGCCACGACGATGCCATCGGCCCGGTAGCCGACCAGGCGCTCGTTCCCAACCCATACGCCGACTCTGACGATGTGCTGGCTGACTGCTTTCTCGATGACGGCGTCGTTGATCCCGAGAATCGGATCCCGGCCGGGCAGTTGGGCGGAGAGCGTCATCCGCTCGGACAGGGTGAACTGGCCGGCAGCGATGGCATCGAGCGCTTCCGGGATGCGGCCGGGCTCGACCTCAGTGAGGAACCCCACATGGCCTGCGTTGACGCCGAGCACCGGTGCGTTGGCAGCGATGCTCTGGCGCACCGCCTCGAGCACAGTCCCGTCACCGCCGACCCCGACGACCAGGTCGCCGGAGACCTCGAGGGAAGAGGGGCGAACGTCGGCGTCCGGGACCCTGGGCGCATCCTCCTCCGATACATACACCGAGTGGCCCCTGGCCAGGGCCTCCGATGCAAAGGAAGCGGCGATCGCCGCTGCATCCTCGCGGAATGGGTGGAGTACGAGTGCGATCTTCATGGGGCGCTCACCTCGACAAGTCTTACAGACAGATCGGCCGGAGGCCCGGGCCTCAGGTGGAGGAAGAACTCCCGGTTGCCTTTTGCTCCCTCGATAGGGGACCGCACCAGATCGACGGACCCCAGGCCGGCCGCCTCGAGGGCTGTTGCGACCTGCTCGACCGCCGACCGGTGCAGGGAGGGCTCGGATACGATGCCGCCCTTGCCCACCCGGCCCTTGCCGACCTCGAACTGGGGCTTGACGAGCACGATGTAGTCGGTCCCGGCATGGCCGGCCTCGGCGAGACGCCCGGCGAGCATGGCGACCGAGATGAAGGATACGTCGACGACCACGAGATCGAAAGGTGCACCGATCTCGGCGACATCCACGTGGCGAAAATTGGTCCTGTCGATGACTGTGACCCTGGGGTCTTGCCGGAGCCGCCATACCAGCTGGCCATAGCCCACATCGATGGCCGTGACGGTCGAGGCCCCGTTGGCCAGCAGCACGTCTGTGAAACCTCCTGTGGAGGCACCGACGTCCAGGGCGGTACGACCGGCGACATCCACCGCAAAGGCCTCCAGGGCCCCGGCGAGTTTGTCACCGCCGCGACCCGCCCATTCCTGGGTGGGTTCGACGACGGTGACCGCGGCCGATGGGGCCACGAGGGTGGCGGCCCGCGGTTGGGCGACGCCGGTCACGCGCACACGACCCTCATCGATGGCACGGCAGGCAGCGGAACGGGAGTCCGCCAGCCGCCGGCGAACCAACTCGGTGTCGAGGCGGCGGCGAGTCAGGCCGATTCCCCCGCGTCGTCTTTCTCTCTGCCGGCTTCGAGTGCTTCGGTGAGCACCCGGGCCGTCTCGTCTGCCAGATCGGGAGCCTCGGCCGGGTCGGCGGCCTCCAACTCCTGGAGCAACTGCTTCATCTGCGTATCATCCATCTGGGTATTATCACCCGCCGCCGTGACAGGACAACGCCTTGTTCCCGATCCGGGATGCAAACCCGACCCGTATCCAGCCTCTGATCACCTGGGCACTGATCACCGTCAATGTGATCGTCTACTTCGTGATCCAACCCGGCGACCAACTCGAGGCCGTCGAGTTCTCATACCGCAACGCCGCGATCGCCTGTGAGATCACCACCGGAGATCCCCTCGATTGGGTGGAGATCGCCGAAGACCGCTGCACCGACCGCCCCCTGGGCGATGCGGCGTTCCCTCAGAAGAACATCTGGATGTCGGTCGGCGTCTCGATGTTCCTCCACGCCGGGATCGCCCACCTCCTGTTCAACATGTGGAGCCTGTGGATCTTCGGCAACAACGTCGAAGAGGCTTTTGGGAAGCCCGCATATCTGGTCGTGTACCTCCTCGCCGGACTGGCTGCGACATTGGGCTTTGTGCTGGCGAACCCCGATCTCACGGTGCCCCTGATCGGCGCCAGCGGGGCCATCGCGGGTGTGATGGGGAGCTATCTGGTGCTGTTCCCGCGCCATCATGTGATAACCCTCGTCTTCTTCAGAGTCGTGGCCATGCCCGCGATGCTCTTCCTCGGCCTGTGGTTCCTCAGCCAGTTCCTCCTGCTGGGCGGGGCTTCCGGGATCGCCTGGGAGGCCCATGTCGCCGGGTTCCTGTTCGGTGCTGCGATCACGCTGCCCTTCCGGCGAGCACTGTTGCGACGGACCCTGGGGGGCGATCCGCAGAGTGCCGGGGCCTAATCCCCCTGAGCCAGCACCCCCGGCAGGTCGGCGATCGAAGGGATCACCAGGTCGGCGGCCAGCTCCGGTGGAACCCCACCGGGGTCGGCCGTGACCCCGCTGAGAACCAGAACCGGAATCCAACCGGCAGCGGCGGCGAAGGCGAGATCCGTGTCCGGACGGTCGCCGACCATCCACACAGGCCCTGCACCGACCCGATCGGCGACGGCCTCCTGCATCGGAGGATGCGGCTTGCCCGCCACCTCGGCGACCGTGCCGCTCGCCCGCTCTATTGCCGCCACCAACGCCCCGGCGCCGGGTTCCGGGCCGGCCGGAGTCGGGAACGTCGGATCGGTATTGGTGGCGATCAGCCTCGCTCCGTTGATGACGGCGGTGGCGGCCTCCCGAAGGAGGTCGTAGGTGAATGACCGGTTGAGTCCCACCAGGACCGTCCGGGCGGCGGCGGGATCGTCGGTGACCTCTACTCCTGCCGTCAGCAGGGTCTCGGCCATGCCGGGTTCGGCGGCCGCCAGCACGGGCTGATCCCCGGGTCCCAGCATCCTTATCGCTGCCATCGTGGAAGTCACCACACAGTCGGGATCGGGGGCGAAGCCGGTCAGCCTCTCTATACGTTCCGCAGTCTGAAGCGGAGTCCGCGTGGCGTTGTTGGTGGCCAGGAGGACCCGGAGGCCCATGTCCCGGAGTTCGTTCAGTGCCGGGCCCGCTCCAGGAATCGGATCGCCTCCCAGGAGGATCACCCCGTCGATATCGCAGATGACTGTGCCGTTCACCGGGACGTCAATTCTCCGAAGCGCTGCACGGTGGCGAGGAGGTGATCGACGGTCAATCCGAGAGAGACCTCGCTGACACGTTCATCGTGTCCGTGGAACATCGAGAGCAGATCGCCGAACGAGACACGGTCGTCGAACACGCCGACCCCGTAGGCGATTGTCCCGCGGCGCCGGAAGAACCGGGCGTCGGTGGCGACCGGGATCAAGGTGGGGAGCATGCGCCGGTGGCCGACGGTTGCCTCGAGCGCATCTCCGATTGACTCCCAGAGGGCCCCTTCGGCCGTTGAGGCGCTGGCAAGGCTCGACTCGACCTCTCCGATCTCCACCCGGTCCTCGATGTCGGGCCCGATCACCTTGCGGAAGTGATCCGTCAGATCGGATGTCTCCTGTCCGGGGAGCATCCTCACATCGATCTCGGCCAGGGCGTCATCGGGCACGACATTGGCCTTCACACCCGCCTGCAGGGTGTTGGGGCTGATCGTCATGTGGGTGCAGGCATGGATCCATCGTGCGAAGCCCGGATCGTCCTCGGCTATCTGGTCGATGGCACCGTCGACCAGATCGGGATCGATCAGATCCACCGCCATCTCGGGCTCGGGCTCCCACGCATCGACGAATGCCCGCCACTCGTCGCTGATGACCACAGGTGATGGCGCCTCGGCCAATCGGGTGATGATCTCCGCCAGAAGAACCAGGGCGTTGCGGGTTCCGTACGGCTGGCTCCCATGGCCGGGCACGCCGCGCACCCTGAAAGTTCGCCAATGCGGGCCCTTTTCGGCGACGGTGACCGGCAGCCCTGGGCACGCAACGCCTGCCACCATGGGGGCGCCGATCTCAGTGAGGACGTAGTCGGTCGCCACTCTGTCCCAGTGATCGGCGGTCAGGTGGCCTGCGCCGAGTTTGCCGCCGGCTTCCTCGTCGGCCACGGCCAGGAAGGCCAGGTCGCCTGTCGGCGGGGAGAGCTCACCCGAAAGGTACCTACGGAAGACCGCAGCCATCGAGGCAGTCTGGTTCAGCATGTCCACCGCTCCCCGCCCCCAGATGAACCCATCGGAGCGCACCCCCTCGAAGGGGTCCACCGACCACCCGGCCGGGCTGACGGGCACGACATCCGTGTGGCCCAGCAACGTCAGGCTCGGAGCGGAGGCGTCGGTCCCCGGCACTCTGTAGAGCACGTTCTGGCGGCCCGGGTGCGGTTCGAAGATCTCGCCGGGGGCACCGAGGTATGCGGCCGGCGTCTCGACGGACCGGTGCTCGTGTCCGGAGTCGGGGGTGCCGTCGTTGATGCACCGGTTACGGATCATCGCCACCAGCAGGTCGGTGACCTCTCCTGAGGGGATGGTTGTCATCGGCCTGCCTCCTGCAGCTGGTTGGGGGCCGTCCGTTCCCGAAGGGGGTAGTGGTCCTCTCCATCGGCGTGATGCATGACGATGCTGCGTGTCGAGAAGCCTTTGGTCTCGAAAAAGCTCTTGGCGGACCGGTGGCCGGGGGTGACGTGGGCATCGAACAGTCTGATTCCAGCAGCGCGCTCTTCATCCAGATAGGTAGTCACCATGGCTTCGGCCACACCCACCTCCCTGGCCGCTTGCTCGGTGAAGATGTATCGGATCGAGCCGACCAGGGCGCCGTCCCCCTGCGGCACCAGGGACTCCCGTATGCCGATCAGAAACCCGAGCGGGGCCCGATCGATGGTTCCGATGAGCACGGTTGTGCCCGGTGTCGCGAGTGCGCCGGTGAATGCATCCGCGATGGGTTTCGGGAGCCCGGCCGCCAGAGGCCAAATCCCTTCGAGCGGGATCATCTCCTCTTCGAGCAGGCGATAGAGGCGAATGAGGTCGGGCATGTCGTCGATGGTCGCCGCACGGGCGGTCACATCCATGAGCGGTCAGGGTAGCGGTGGGAGGAACGCCTCAGGCGCAGTCGTTACAGAGTTTCTTGCGCCGATTGGCCAATTGACTGGTCCGCTTCACGAGGAAGCAACTGGAGCAGACGAACTCGTCCTCCTGGGCGGACTCGGCGCCGGTCTCGAGGGCGATCGTCTCCATGCGGAGTTGCCTCAACTCCTCGGCCTCGTCAATCGGGAGGGCTTCGGCGGCTTCGTCCTCGGTGAGCATTTCGAGTTCCTCGGCCTCGAGTTTGTCGAGAGCCTCGGCCTCCTCTGTCTCGTCGCCCGAGTCGACGGTCTCGTCGTCCTCGCCGATGTCTCCGGCGTCTTCCTCTTCCAAGTCGTTGTCGCCGTGGTCCTGCTCGTCTTCGAGATATTCGTCTGCGGGATCAGAACCTGTATCGGCCGTCGCCATCGTCACTCCTCTGCGAAAGCGCCGGGAGTATATCGCCGCTCCGGGCGGGGTTGGCATCAAACGAGGTCAAACCTTGAAACGCAGGCCGCCGGGGAGTATCGACACTGCGACCGGGGTTTCTCCGAGGTAGTCGCCGTCTACCTCCACCGGCCATGGTGTGGCGGTCGAGATGTGGCCCCGGCCCGCCCGAAAACGATTGACACCCGGGTGTCCCAGGTGGAGGCCGCGAGTCGCCTTGCGGTATAGGAACGGCACTTGCCACCTATTGACCGTGAAGATCTGGACATCGAGCAGGCCGTCCTGCAGAGTCGCCCTGGGAGCGATGTTGACTCCGGCACCGAAGTACTGGCCGTTGGCGAGGACCAGGGTGATCGCGTTGCCCCGGAAGGAACGCCGCTCCATATCCACCACGATCGGACAGCGCGAGAAACGCGGCAGCACCATCCAAAACGCTGCCTTGTAGCGCATGAGGCCCCAGCGCCTGGAGAGCCGCTCGGCCCGTTCCACCGTCGCTGCCAGCACGCCGATGTTGGCGGCGTTGAGGAAGTACCTCTTGCCCCAGGACCCCTCCAGCAATCCGACGTCCACGAGGTAGGTCTGATCTCCGCTCAGATGCCGCACCGCGTCCTCGAGTCGTTGGGAGAACCCGAATGAGCGCACGAAGTCGCTCCCGGAGCCGGCGGGCAGCACACCGAGGATCGGCGGCTCATGCCATTCGAGGCGCATCAAGGCGTCGGTCACGAGGCTGGCGGTGCCATCCCCGCCTACCGCCAGGAAACGGGTGGCTCCCTCGGCGGCGCCTCGATGGACCAGGTCCCGGAGATGGTCTGCAGACCCGGACACGTTGAGTACGGCGGCGATGTCGTGATCGGCGAGGGCGAGGCGTACCCGTTCCTCCAACGCTTCCTCGGCCGTGCCGTCTCCGGCGCCGGGGTTGAGGAGGCCCCACCAGGTCATCTGATGACCACCGCCGCGACCACACCCCTGTCGACGGCGGCGATCGCCTCATCCGCCGACGGGACGAGGCCCGGGGCGACGTCCCTCAGTTGTCGGAGCAGATCGATCAGTTGCCTGCAGTTCCTCACAAAGTCCCCTACCCCGACGCCATCCTCCTCGAAGAGGTCGTCGAGGCTCTCTCCCGTCGCCCAACGGTAGGCAATCTCGGCGAAGCCTGCCTCAGGAGCCCTGGTGGGCGGGAGATGGGCATCGGCCTCTGCTGCGGATAGCCGCTCCCACGACTCCCAGATACGATCGGCGTGTTCGGCGCTCCTACGGGTGGGCCACTCGCAGTCGCCGGTGCTCGAGCGGGGCTCGTAGGTGAAAGCAGACGCCAGTGCGGCGGTTTCGGCAGGATCGAGGCCGTTGAAGGCGCCCGAACCGATCGCCTCGGCCACCAGCAGCCCCATCTCGTTGTGGATGGAGCGGAGCCGGGTTCCCTCAGGGGTCAGTTTCCATCCGTCCACATACCCCCAGCGGCCGAGCAGTCCCAGGATGGCGCGGAACCTGGGGACCAGTCCGCCCGAGACAGCCGCCAGCCGCCTGCGGTTCCGTTGGAGGCGCCGCTCCAATCGCAGCGCCGCCCGTGCTGCAGTGAGATGATCGTCGAGATCGGGACAGGAGGCGGGCCCATCGTCTTCGGTCTCGGGAAGTTGCGGCCGCTGCGGGGGGCCCTCCGGCTCCCAATCCCCGAGGTGCTTTGCGAGATGGCGGCGGTAGCCGGCGTCTCGGGGCCGGAACGGGGCAGCCAGCGGTATGCGGCCGATGATTGCCGCCGAATCCGGGAGCCGGTCTGGGCCGATCCTCACCAGGCGGGCGTCGTGAGAGATCAGCAGCAGCCTGGGGCGTTTGCCGGTGCCTCTTGCGGCAACGACGAAGCGTCGATTGGAACCGCGTTCATGCCACTCGAGCACATCCCCGGCCGCACAGGCGGCAGCGAGTCTCTCCATCGCGGCGTGCCTGCCCTCTGCCTCACCGTCGAGCAGCGTCCAGATGTCTCCCCTCTCGCAGGTGGCCTGGCCGCGAAAGCGGTCCAGTTGCTCCTGGTCCCCGGCCACCTGATCTTCGAGGGTCTCTCGACGGCGGGTATCCCGGAACTGGGCGAATGATGCGTTCAGGAGCCGCTCGGCCTCTTCCCTGGGATACGCAGCAATCAGGTTGACCGCCATGTTGTAGTTGGGGCGGAACGATGAGCGGAGCGGATGGCTGCCCGGTGCGGCGATGCCTGCGACCTCCTCGAATGGCACAAACCCCGAGTGGAGGACGACGGCTGTGCCTTGACGGTCGATACCGCGGCGCCCGGCGCGGCCCGTCAGTTGGGTGTAGTCGCCGGCTCGCAGGAGTTCGTGGGTTTCGCCTGTGAACTTCGACAGGTTCTCGATGACGACAGAACGTGCCGGCATATTGATCCCGAGTGCGAGTGTCTCTGTGGCGAACACGAGTTTGACCAGGCCTTGCACGAAGAGGGTCTCGGCTGTCTCCTTGAAGGCAGGGACCAACCCGGCGTGGTGGGGAGCGACGCCGGCTTCCAGGTCTGCCAGCCAACGCCCGTATCCGAGCACTGCGAGATCGACCGGGTCGAGGTGGGCCGTCTGACGATTGGCGATCTCCCTGATCCGGGCGGCCTCTTCGGCTGTGGTCAGACGCAGCCCGAAATCGACCACCTGGCTCGCCGCTGCGCTGCATCCGGCGCGGGAGAAGATGAAGTAGATCGCAGGCAGCATCCGGCGGCCGGCCAACATCTCACACGTCTCGAAGCGGCGCGGCGTCCCGTAGCGCTTCCTGCCGGGATGGCGGCGCAGCATCCGCAGCAACGTGGGGTTGGGCGCGCCGCCTTCGAGAACATCCATCAGGCGCAGCCTGCCGCTCTCCCAACGATCCTTCAGGAGATAGGCGGAGTCGAGTGGCACCGGCCGCACCGTCTCGATCACGAGGGAAGTGGGGCCCCTGCGCCCTCCCACCCACTCTGAGAACTCTGCGGAGTTGGGGACCGTGGCGGACAGGCACACCAGGGGCACGGTCCGATCGAGGTGGATGATGATCTCCTCCCAGACGGCCCCCCTGGCCGGGTCCTGCAGGTAGTGCACCTCGTCGAGGATCACCACCCCCAGGTCGACCAGGTCCGGGCCATCCGAGTACATCATGTTGCGAAGCACTTCGGTGGTCATCACCACGATGGGCGCACGGCCGTTGATCGAGTTGTCTCCCGTCAGGAGCCCGACGTTGTCCGCGCCGTGTTGCTCGCTCAGATCTCCGAACTTCTGATTGGAGAGGGCCTTGATCGGGGTCGTGTAGAAGGCCCGGCGGCCCGCCCCGATGGCGGAGACGATCGCAGCCTCGGCGACAACCGTCTTGCCTGATCCGGTGGGTGCGGCCACGACGACCGACTCCCCGCGGTCGATGGCCGCCACCGCCTCATGCTGGAAGCGATCCGCAGGGAACGGAAGGGACACGAGGTACTCGGCGGCGTTCACTTTCGGATCAAGAACCTGATGAGCCAGATGTCGAGTTCGTACAGGATGTACAGGGGAACCGACAGCAGCAGCAGAGTCAGCGGGTCTCCAGAGGGTGTGACGACGGCGCCGATGGTCACAATCGCCAGTACCGCCCATCGGCGGCCTCTCGCCAGGGTGCGCCAATCCACGACACCCATCGCTGCTGCGGCGAACAGGAAGACGGGAAACTCGAAAGAGAACCCGAACACCAGGAGGAACCGCAGGGCGAAACTGAGGTAGTGGCTCCCCCCGATGGTGGGGTCTATCTGGTCCGAGCCGAAGTCGAGCAGGAACCCGAGCCCCCGTTGCAGCGACCAGTACCCGAATGCGATCCCGCTCAAGAAGAGCAGCACCAGCACCATCACGATGGGTATCACCCACTTCTTCTCCCGCCTGGTGAGCGCAGGACTGGTGAACCTCCAGAGTTGGTAGATGACCACCGGACTGGCAAGGATGAACCCCCCGAAGAGGGCGATCCTCATGAACAGGGAAAACGCCTCAGTGGGACGGAAGAAGACCAGATTCCGATCCTGGACCACAGCCTCGTAGGGAGCGACCAGCAGATCGAAGATCCAATCCCGGAAGATGAAGGCGACTATCGCCCCGGCGATCACCGCGAGGGCCGCTTTGAAGATGCGGGACCTGAGTTCCTCGAGGTGGGCCATGATCGGGGCCCCGGTTTCGGTCACGAGCCGCCCTCGGTGGTGCCGTCGCCTGCCGGGTGGTCGCCGGAGGTGGGTGGATCGGCCTGTTCCGACGGTTGGGGGATGTCCCGGTCGAGGCCGGCGATGGCGTCTCGCATCTCCGTGCGGGCGTCGCGGATCGGGTCGACGACGTCTTTGTATTCGGCTTCCAGGCCCGCCGTCAGGTCGGTGGCGGCATTGCGGATCTCGCGGAGGAGCTTGCCGGCCTTGCGGGCGATCTCGGGAAGTCTGCGGGGCCCGAATACCAGGAGAGCGACCACTGCGATCGTGATGATTTCGGCGGGGCTGACGCTGAACACGCCGACATGGTAGGGGTGCGGAGTCTTCCCGGCCGAGGGGCCAGATTCAGGAGTGGAGCTGCTCGCTCCAGTCGCCCTGCTCCAACGATGCGGAGAATTGGGCGATCTCCACCTCGGTGATCGGCGAGTCGTCTACGACCTCGTAGGCGACACCGGTGGCCAGGAGGATGCTTACGACCCTGTGGGTTGCGGGGCGCCGCTGTTCCTCGTCGCAGTGAGGGCACAGGAACCGATAGTTGCCGGTGCCTGTGGATGAGAAGAGCTCGAGGTTGAGGTCGGTGGGGACCAGTTCCACATCGCCGCAAAGAAGGCAATTGGTGCGGATCGTGGTCATCGGTGGACTCCGATTCTGGGCGTCTAAGCGTTCAGTGATGCCTGTATCGGAGGGACCTGAAGGGGCCTGAATGACCATTCAGGATGTAGTCACCCCATAGCGCTTCAAGACCCGCCTGCGGAGGGAGTCGCATGCCGCTGCGACTTCGGTCCCATCCTCCAGATGACCGTGCTCGCCGAGTCGGATGAGGAGGCGGGCTGCGACTGCAGGGTCGGCGGCGGAGAACTCGACCAGCAGGCCCTGATCGGTGTCCTCCAGGACTTCTACCGGGTAGTACTCCCCCACCCAGCGGGCCGCAGGCCCCAGGCGGATCTTGGCCCGCGCATCGTCTATGCCCGGGGTGTAGCGGACCTCGGCAGGTGGCAGGTGATCGGGTGGGTCGAAACCGTCGTCGGTGGCGCGTGCGGACCGAATCCGATCGACCCGGAACACCCTTTCGGCGTCGGCCAATCGGCAGTGGCCGGACACGTACCAGTTGCCGAGGGTGGCAAAGACCGACCATGGCTCGATGCTGCGGACCGTCTCGTTGCCGGTTGCCACGGACGAATGGGTGATCTCGACAACGCGGCCTGCAGAGGCGGCATCGCGCAAGAGGCCCACCATCTCGGGTTCGGAGGGGATGTCCACCTCGATGGCGCCCTCGTCGGGCAGCAGGACCCGCTGCATCTTGGCAACGGCAGATGCAAGGCCCGGCGGCGACAATCCAGAGGACAACAGCGCCATCCCTCCTGCCAGCAGGACGAGCGCTTCAGCGGAGGTGAGCCGCAGCGGGGCAGCGAAATAGTCGGCGGTGTCTACCACCACCTCGTTCTCATCGACGTAGGCGGTCATTAGATCCCCGGGCCCGTAGCCCGGCAAGCCGCAGACGAACACCAGATTGAGGTCCTTGACCAACTCAGGGCGGGTGTACCCGAAGCGCTCGCAGACCTCATCGACCGTGGCGCCGTCGTGGGCGATCACCCACGGAAGCATGGACAGGATGCGAGAGAGCCTCTGGCCGGTGCGAGGGCTGCTCATGCCGCTCCGCTCACGTGGTCGATGAATCGCTTCCTCACCTCGGGCGGCCCGAGGACCTCGGCCTGGTCTTCGAGGCCGATGAGCCAGCCGATGAATGCATCGACAGAGGCCACAGGGAAACGGGCGGTGGCGCCCCCGTCCGGGTTCTCCTCGACATCTGCCCTGCTCGTCAGTCGGGGCACCGCCCACCAGGCAACAGAGGGATCGAAAAGGACCTCGACGATGACGTCGTCCGCCCCGGCCTCCCAGGGAGCGTTTGGCAGTTGGTCGCCCACCCGGAACCCGGATGGCCGCACGAAGGCCTCGGCGACGTCTCCGGCCGCCAGATCCTCCATCCGGTCGACGCGAAATGCCCGGATGCCTTCCCCACCGCGCTGCGGCCCCACGAGGTACCAGTGGCCGAGGCGATGAGCCAATCCGTACGGCTCCACGGTGCGCCGTTTGTCCCGGTAACCGAAGGCGACCGTGCGGCGCTCGGTCAACGCTCCGAACAGACGCCCGAGCAGTTCGGGCTCTTGGCCCAGGTCGGCGGCCAGCGGTTCCCCGCCGGCCGACATCGTGGTTCCTCCCAGTTTGAAGATGGCGGCTGGGCCGGGGCCACTGCCCCCCAGCCTCACGCTCTGGGCGGCCAGCCACAGGGCTGTGCGCTCCTGGTCGGTCAACCCCGGGTCTGCCAGCGCGTACTCGTCCCTGGGAACCACATAGCCGTGCTCCACTTCCCAGGAATCGGTGGCCTGCAGTTGGATGGGAATGCCGAGGCTTCGGAGCACATCCTTGTCGCGCTCGAAGGTGCGCCTGAATGCGTCGTCACCCTTCTGGTCGTAGCCGGCCACCGTATGGCGAATCTCATCCGCGGTGACGGGGCGCTCAGCCGTCAGCAGGAAAGCGAGGAGATTGAGGAGTCTTTCGAGCACGCGGTGCATACGCGGCACTGTATCGGTGCCGGAGCCTGCAGGAAAGCACGTGTCAGAGGCCGGCGATCAATCGGGCGACTCGTTCGTCCACCGCCCGGAATGGGTCTTTGCACAGCACGGTGCGCTGCGCCTGGTCATTCAGCTTGAGGTGCACCCAGTCAACCGTGAAGTCACGCTTCCGGGCCTTGGCGGCCTTGATGAATTCGCCCCGCAAGCGGGCTCGGGTCGTCTGGGGGGGTTGGAGCAGGGCCGTGTGGATGTCCGAGTCGGCAACGACACGATCCACCATGCCCCGACGCTCCAGCAGGTAGTAGAGGCCGCGTTCCCGATTGACGTCGTGGTAGGCCAGATCCAGCAGAGCCACCTTGGGATCGTCGAGGGCCAGGCCTCGTTTGGCCCGGTAGCCCTCGATCAAGCGGTACTTGGCAACCCAATCCAGCTCCCGATGCAGGCCGAGCGGGTCCTTCTCGAGGCCGGTCAGGAGGTGCTCCCACATCTCGACGGCTCGCTGCACCTGGGCGGGAAAGCCTGGATTGCGGGAGTGGCGCATCACCCGCTCCAGGTACTCCCACTGCATGTCGAGCGCCGACAGTTCGCGGCCGTTGGCCAGCCGCACCTTTCTGCGGCAGGTGGGATCGTGGCTGATCTCGCGGATGGCACGGATCGGGTTCTCCAGGGTCAGGTCGCGGAAGACGATCCCGGATTCGAACATCTGCAAGATGGCGGTGGTCACCCCGACCTTGGCGTAGGTCGCGTACTCAGACATGTTCGAGTCCCCGGCTATCACATGGAGACGCCGGTACCGCTCGGCGTCGGCGTGGGGCTCGTCGCGGGTGTTGATGATGGGCCGGCTCCTGGTGGTGGCCGACGAGACACCCTCCCAAATGTGGTCGGCCCGCTGCGCGAGGCAGTAGACCGTGCCCTTGGGGGTCTGGTTGAGCTTGCCGGCGCCCGCCCAGATCTGGCGGCTGACGAAGAACGGGATCAGCATGTCGATCATGCGCTGGAAATCGCCCCGGCGGGCGACGAGGTAGTTCTCATGGCAGCCGTATGAGTTGCCGGCCGAGTCGGTGTTGTTCTTGAAGAGGTAGATCTTCCCGCGGATGCCCTCTTCGGTGAGACGTTCTTCGGCGGATTGCACGAGGCCTTCCAGCACCCGCTCCCCCGCCTTGTCGTGGGCGACCAGGTCGTACAAGCTGTCGCACTCCGGGGTGGCGTATTCCGGATGGCTGCCCACGTCCAGGTAGAGCCGGGAGCCATTCTCCAAGAAGACGTTGGAGGACCTGCCCCAGGACACCACTCGACGGAACAGATAGCGAGCCACTTCGTCTGGGGAAAGGCGGCGCTGGCCGTGGAGGGTGCAGGTCACCCCGTACTCGCTCTCGACCCCGAAGATGCGCCGCTCCATGGCGGGGAGGGTACCCGGCCCGGCGGCCTGCACCCCGGGTATCGGACGGCTACCGATACCATCGCGGCATGCCGCAAGCTCGTCCCGCCTATGCCCGCTTGGCCGTGGTGGCCGACCTGATGACCGCCCAGGTCGTGGCCGCGCATCTGGAAACGGAGGGTATCCCCGCCCGCATCAACAGTGAGTCGTTGGGTCCCTATCGATTGACTGTGGGCAACATGGCCACCGCGGAGATCTGGGTGCCGGAGACGCACCTGGAGGAAGCGTCGGCCATCATGCGCGATTCAGAGGATCTTCGGACACCCCTCGATCTCGAAAGCGCAGATGACGACCGCTCACTCGTCGGCGGACTGACTCCGGTGGCGTCGGTGCTGCTCGCGGTGGTTCTGGCATTGGTGGTCTACCGGATCGTCACAGCCGTTTTCTAGAAGCGATGCGGGTTGTCGGGAAGGGTCCGCTAGGACCCTGGCCGGGAGCGTTGGTGATGTTGAGGGCGAGGCAGCGGTGTCACTGGCAAGGACTTCGGACGAAGTCGCACTTCACCGTGCGTTGAGGACGAGCACACAGCCAGAGGCGTCGCTGGAGGTCGTCAACGCGGCAAACGTTTGCGGTCGGGGCACTAGCCCTGATCTTTCACGGGGTTGTGGTAGTTGAGGGGGTTGGGTGCGCGAAAACGCCCTCCTGACAAGGGATACTGCGGGTGTGAAGCCGGCAACATTCCCGAGGAGGAGGGCACTTCCGAGATGAACGCTAACAGCACCCGTGACGTGATGGTGGAAGCCGGCGGGACCCAGGTTGTGGGTCATGTCGGGCTGCACGCGTTGGGGGCCTTCGCGGACCGGCTCGGGGTCGGCGAAACGCTGTCTGAGACGGTGGGTTGGGCCGGTCCGGGGAGACCGGTCCATGACCGGGGCCGGGTGTTGACCCAGGCGATGTTGATGCTTGCGGGTGGCGGCGACTCGTGTGCCGATATCGAGGCGCTGGGGTCTCAGGGCCGCCTCTTCGGTGATGTGTGTTCGGACACGACGCTGTATCGCACCTTCACCCAGAGCCTTGACGAGACGGCAGTAGGACGAGCCCGTCGGGCGATGGCCGAGGTCCGTGCCGACGTGTGGCGGCGTCTCCCGATGGTGACTGGCGACGGACCGGTCATCTTGGATATTGATGCGTCGCTTGTTGAGATCCATTCCGAGAACAAGGACGGCGCCGCAGCGCATTACAAGGGCGGGTTCGGGTTCCATCCGTTGTTCTGTTTCGCCGACGCAACCGGCGACACTCTCGCCGGGCATCTCCGGCCAGGCAACGCTGCGGCTAACGACGCGGCGGATCTGTTGGCCGTTGTCGATGACGGTGTCTCCCAGCTCCCCACCGAAATTGCGGCCGGTCACCGGGCCGGAGACGACCCCGGCCTGGTGGAACGTGTGGTGGTGGTGCGTTCCGACTCGGCGGGAGGCACCCAGGTCTTCGTCGAAGGATTACGGGGACGCAACATCGGATTCCAGGTTGTTGCCCGCCGCCAGACCGCAGTATCGGCAGCAATCATGATCGCCAACGAGGACCCCGACCGGTGGGAGACGGCGCTGAAACAAGACGGTGCCGAAACTGAACCCACCAGCAGCGGCCAGAGAGCAGCGGTGTGCGAAGTCACTGATCTCGTTGACCTGTCACGGTGGCCGAAAGGGACCCGGCTGATCATCCGGCGTCAACCACTCCACCCCGGTGCCCAGACGACGTTGCTCCCCGATCTGGAGTACCGGTTCTGGGGCCACTACACCGACCAGGGCGGCGACCCCGCCGAACTAGACCGCCAGATGCGGGCCCACGCCCGTGTCGAAGACCACATCGGGCGGCTCAAAGACTCTGGGTTAGAACGGTTCCCATTCACCGGATTCGAAACAAACCAGGCGTGGCTCCAGACCGTATGCTGGGCGGCGGACCTCGTCGCCTGGTTCCAACTGTTATGTCTCACCGGCCCATTGGCCCGGGCCCGGCCGAAACGGCTCCGCTGGACGCTCTGGCACGCCCCCGCCCGCATCATCACCACCGCCCGACGCGACGTCATCCGCATCCTCGACGCCTGGCCCACCGCCAGCGACATCCTCAGCGCCTACCGCAACATCGCCGCCCTCACCTGACCCCACCCCGAACTCACCGAGATCCATCGCACGAAGGAACGGGTGACCAGACACGCCACCAGCGGCAACAAACACCCCAAGAATCGCCAACCGTCCCCGACACCGTCGACGCCGTCTCCCGGCATCGACGACAACCACCCCGACAACCCGCTCAACACCTCAACACACCACCCCGTGAATGATCGGGGCTAGAGCGGAGCCGAGTAGGCGCCGGGGTCCTGGCTCGCCTCGTCCTGGGCCTTGCGCACCAGGCCCATGAAGCGGCTGGCGCCGAGGATCTGGCGGTCCAGCAGCGATCCGAGATGCTCCACGGTGTAGGCCGTGGCATCTTCGAGGTAGACGTCCACTTCCTTGGCGTCGTCCGCGTACAGCAACCGGGTCCAGTAGCTGTTGACGACCACCGTCAGGAAGGAAGTCACCACGGCGTTGCGCTCCAGGGCCGCCAGGGGCCGCATGTACATCAGGAGGGCAAACAGCAGCACGGCCATCACGGCGACGCCGCCGACCACTCCGGCCTGCGCCCAGTTGTATCCCTCGTCGGGGATATCGGTGGCGAGGCGGATGGCGGTGATCATCGCGCCCAGGGCGATCAGGAACACGACCAGGAACAGCCACTTCATAGTGGTGAAGGCAAACCGTTGTGCGCGGGCCGCCTTGAGGAAGTCGTCCTTGTTGGATTGGATGATCGCCCTGGCAAACGGCTCGATGCTGCCGGCGGCGGTGGTGTCCTTCGTGTCTTCGGCCATGACGCGGCTCCCCTGGGTCAGGTTTGGTCGGGGTGATCGGGGGGCCAATCTAGCGGTTCTTCCCCGAGGTAGGTTGCCAGTTCTTCCAATGCCGGGGTGATGGCGACGGGATACGGGGGATCGGCGGGGCCTCCCAGCCCACGCAGCCGCAGTGGCATCGCCTCGATGCCTTCCCTGCAGCGGCGCCGGGCCTCACTGATGTCGGGCACCGGACCGGCCCGGCGGCCTTGTTCCATCACCGGGGCCAGCAGCGGTTCGCCGGACACATCGTGCTCGTCGGCGAGTGCGATGACGTCGCCCGACCAGTTCCCGTTTCCGTGCTGTCGGTACACCTGGTGGATGCCGGGCAGGGACACCTTGCCCGACGAGGTCTTCATGACGGGCCCGGCGGGGCCGTGGACCATCTTGTAGATGATGTCGAGTGAAGGGGCATCGGTGCTGACCACCATGGCGGTACCCACCCCGAACCCGTCGATGGGGGCGCCGGTCTGTAACAGGCGAGCGACACCGTGTTCGTCGAGGCCACCCGACGCCAGAATCCTGACGTGGCGGAGGCCGGTCTCATCGAGGATCTCCCGTACCCCGAAAGCCAGGGCCGCCAGATTACCGGAATCGAGGCGGACCGCCTGCACCGTGATGCTTTCACTCGCCAGTTGCAGCGCAGCAGCGGCGGCAATGCGGGCCCCTTCGATCGTGTCGTAGGTGTCGATCAGCAATACGGCATCGGCGGGATAGGACCTCGCAAAGGCCAGGAAGGCCTCCCGTTCGGACTCGTGGCCCATCACATAGGAATGGGCCATGGTGCCCGTCACCGGGATGCCGAACATGGACCCCGCCAGCACCATCGAGGTGGCATCCGCCCCCGCTATGTATGCGGCACGGGCCGCCCGCAGCGCTGCGTCGGCGCCGTGGCTGCGCCGGGCGCCGAAATCGATGAAGGGGGTTCCCTCCGCGGCGACCGCCACCCTGGCCGCCTTGGAGGCGATCAGCGTCTGGAAGCCGACCGTGTTGAGCAGCAGCGTCTCGATGACCTGGGCGTGGATCAGTGGTGCGGTCACTCGCATCAACGGTTCGGCTCCGAAGCAGACGGTGCCCTCGGGAATCGCCCACACCTCGCCTGCGAAGTCCCATTGCTCAAGGTAGGACAGGAAGGTCTCGTCGAACCTCTCCAGCGACCTGAGGTAGCCGACCTCCCGGCCGCCGAATCTCATGGTGTCGAGGATGCGGATTGCATCGTCGATTCCGGCGGCCACCAGGAAGTTGCGCTCATAGGGCAGCGACCTCACCGACAGTTCAAAAGTGGCGGTGCCGGTGATCCCCTCGGCCAGGTAGGCCCCGGCCATGGTCAGTTCGTACAGGTCGGTCAGCAGGGCGACGTTGTGGTCACCCACCCAGGGTCCGGTCACCTGACCTCCACGCCTGCCTCGCGCATGGCCTCGATTGCTCGTCCGCCGTCACCAGGTTCCAGATCTACGGCCCGCATCGCATCGGCCAGGGCGATCACCTCGAACCCGAGGCGCACCGCATCGAGGGCGGTCTCCTTGACGCAGTAGTCGGTCGCCAGGCCGGCGACCACCACCCTGGCGATGCCCCGTTCGTCGAGGGTCTCGGCCAGGCCGGTCGATTCGGCCTCGTCCGGCCGTCCGGGGTCCTGCATCGAGAATCCCGAGTACCCGTCTTGGCCCCCGGTTCCCTTGCGGGTGAACACGGCACCTTCTGCGATATCCAGGCCGGGGTGGAGTTCGGCTCCCCGGGTGCCCCCCACGCAGTGGACGGGCCATACCCCGCCGTCCTTCTCGAAATGTGGCGTGTCGGGGGGATGCCAATCCTGGGTGTAGACGATGGTGGCGCCCGCCTCGTGTGCCCTGGAGATCTCGGCGTTGATCACAGGGATCACCGCCTGCCCACCGGGAACGGACAGACTGCCGTCGGGGTCGGCGAAGTCGTTCTGGACATCGACCACCACCAGGGCGGTCCCGGTGTCGTAGGCGACGGGGCCCACGGCTGCGGTGATGCCCGCTGCGACCTCGGCCAGTTCGGCCCGGCTCTGCTCGACCACCGGTGGCAGGGGCAAGTCGGGCAGGCTGTCGGTGCATGGGATCAGGTGCACGTGGGCGTGGGGCACATCGATCCCGATCACAGTCACGAACACCCGCGAACACCCGACCGCTCGTTTGATGCCGTCACCGACCACTCGCACGGCCCCCCACAGGCCCTCGAAATCCTCAGGGGGCAGGTCGAACATCTCGTCGACCTCCCGCCTGGGCACGACCAGGGTGTGGCCTCTCTGCCTGGGGTTGATATCGAGGAAGGCGAAGGCGTGTTCGTCTTCGTACACCTTGTAGGAGGGGATCTCGCCGCGGATGATCTTGGTGAAGATGCTCGGCATCTTCACAGCGTACGCCGCTCAGGACGGAGTGTCGGAGGAGGGTCGGGCCAGTTCATCCAGGGGCAGGGGAGTGGCCGTGACGTTGAAAGGAGTCAGTGTGCCCTCGCAGTGGGCGCAGGCCGGTACGGGGTATGTGACGTGGCCGCAATCGTTGTGGACGACGGTGCGCAGTGGTTCGTCGTCGCCCATCGCCCAGGTGTCGCCCCACCTCTGGAGGGCGAACAGCACCGGGAATAGGTCGATGCCCTTGGAGGTGAGCCTGTATTCGTGGCGCACCGGCCGGTCCGAGTACTTGCGCCTGTCCAGGATGCCGTGTTCGACCAGTTTGCGGAGGCGGTTGCTGAGGATGTTGCGAGCGATGCCCAGGTGGGCCCGGAAATCGTCGAAGCGGCGTACCCCGAGGAAGGCATCGCGCAGGATCAGCAGGCTCCATTGTTCGCCCACGATCCCGAGTGTCCTGGCTACGGAGCAGGCGCGGTCTGCGAAGTCGGTTCGAGCCATGGAGCCATCTTACGCGGAGTGGGTTGCGTAACGCAACCGACTCGGGTAGAGTCAGTAGCGAAATGAAACGCACTCCCACCCAAACACACCAGACCGGGCTCCTGGCGAGTTCCGATCTCGTGCGCT
>CBDUUY010000003.1:0-30483 GCA_965370535.1 uncultured bacterium | reverse complement strand
TCGGTGGACGGGTGAGGCTCACACCTCACATTCCCCCCGATCTCCTCCATCCAACACACCTACCCCGAGTCACAAGGACAGGTTCCAAAGAGGACATGAGAACCGAGCCTGGACGGCCTACCTCACCCAATCGGACCGAGGACAAGAGCCACTTCCGGGTTGGCCGACTCCCGGCAGGGATCCCGACGGGCTGCCGACGTTCCACCGCTATCGGGGAACGTGACCGATTCTCGGGATGCCACAACGAGAAGCATGTGAGGCCGGTGGCGACTATGGCCGCACACAACTGCCTGGGGCACTAGGAAGGTGGCTGTTCCCGGCATACCTCCTGCGCCATCCGGCCGATCACAAGCGGGAACTCCTTCAGCGTCTGAAGGATGGAGTGGTCCAGTCGGGAGAGGGTTCTCAGGGTTTCCAGCAACGCCTCCCGGGTCTCACGCGTTCTCGCATCGAAGTCATCCGATCCGTGATAGCTCAGGTAGAGGGCCAGATACCGGCCGAACTGGCCCTTGAGCCTGGCCGCGAACCGGCAGATGTCACACTCGGTGTACTCGCTGAATGCGATGTGTTCGTGCTCGCTCATGGCCACCACCTCCCTCGGAGTCTGCTGAATAGTGCCGTTGCTCAGATCGGCGGCCGGGCGCGCCAATCGCACGGACGAGGTTCCGCCACTCCTCGCAGTGGAATGGCGGAGCTGAGGACACCGCGAGTGGCGATGATCTGGTCGTCGAGATGAGTGACATGCATTGCTTGGGTTCAAGGGGTGAGCGGAGGGCGGTACACGCGGGTGCGGGCGGCTCGCTCACCGACCCGCTGCCGGCCATTCGACCTCAACCCCGGAGGCCCGGGCGGCCACCGTCGGCACCCGTCCGGGTACGACACAGCCCGGCTCAGAAGCCGACAATCGGGCAGGTCAGAGTGCGGGTGATGCCATCCACAGCCTGGACACGACCCACCACCAACCTGCCCAGCAAGTCGACATTGTCGGCTTCGATACGGACGACGATGTCGTAGGGCCCGGTCACCGTCTCCACGCTGGCCACGTCGGGGATCTTCCTCAGGTCCTCGGTCACCCGGCCGGCCTTCCCGGCCTCGCTCTGGACGAGCACATAGGCCTCAACCATGTCATCCCCCATGGTTCGCTCATCACGGACTCTATCGCCCTCGATCGCCCGAGCGGCCACAAATCCCGACACCCTCCCTTCAGCCGGCAGGGGTTGCGGCCACCAGATCGACTGCCGGGGGTCTGTTCTGCTACCCAGCCATCCGGATCTGGAGGAGAATGCCGGGAAGATAGGAACAGGGGTGCTGGAGCACCCCTGGCCTCACCTCACCCGGCGCCTTCCGACCCCCAAGCCTCCAGGCGAGTGGCGATCTGGTCGAGTTTGGTGCTCAGCGGTTCCTCGGCGAGGCGGTGGAGGCCGGAGGCGTCGATGCGCCCCCTGTCACGAGCGATAGTGTCGGGTAGACGCAAAGACAAGGGGTAGCCGTGCCGTACAGGACGATCATCGAGCCTTTCCGGATCCACTCCGTTCAGGCGATCGCTCTTCCGACCGCCGAGGAACGCGAGGAGGCCTTGCAGCGCGCCGGGTACAACCTCTTCAACCTGCACGCCGATGAGGTCATCATCGACCTTCTCACCGATTCGGGCACCGGGTCCATGTCGGATGCCCAATGGGCGGCGATGCTGGTCGGCGACGAGTCCTACGCCGGCAGCAGGTCCTTCTACCGGTTGCGCGACGTGGTGTGCGGCTTGACGTCGATGCCGGAGATGATCCCCACCCACCAGGGCCGGGCAGCCGAGCGGATTCTGTTCGCCGAAGCCGTGAAGCAAGGGGACGTCGTCCCCAACAACACCCACTTCGACACCACCAGGGCCAACATCGAATACCAGGGAGCGGAGGCACTGGACATCGTGATCGCCGAGGGGCGAGACCCTGCCGTCGAGCACCCGTTCAAGGGGAACGTTGACATCGATCGCCTGGTCGAGGTGATAGAGAACGCCGGAGCCGACCGGATTCCCATGGTGATGGTGACGGTCACCAACAACTCAGGCGGCGGCCAACCGGTCTCGATGGAGAACCTGAAGGCAGTACGCGAGGTGTGCGATCGCTACGAGTTGCCGTTGTTCCTGGACGCCTGCCGGTTTGCCGAGAACTCGTGGTTCATCAAGATACGCGAACCGGGATATGCCGACAAGACGCCGCGGGAAATCGCCGGGGAGATGTTCTCGCTGGCCGACGGGGCCACCTTCTCAGCCAAGAAGGACGGCCTCGCCAACATCGGTGGCTTCCTGGCCATGCACGACCCGGAACTCGCCGCCCGTTGCCGCAACTTGCTGATCCTCACCGAGGGCTTCCCGACCTATGGGGGACTGGCGGGCCGGGACCTGGAGGCGATCGCCCAGGGTCTCGAGGAGGTCCTGGACGAGGAGTACCTCCGCTACCGCATCCGCTCCACCGCCTACCTGGCGGAGAAGGCCGACGAGGCGGGGGTCCCCATCGTCAAGCCGCCGGGGGGTCACGCCGTCTACCTCGACGCCAAGGCACTCCTGCCCCACATTCCACCTTCGCAGTACCCGGCCCAGGCGTTGGCCGTCGAGTTGTATAGGGACGGCGGGGTGCGTGGTGTCGAGATCGGGTCGGTGATGTTCGGCAAGCCCATGCCCGACGGCACCGAAGAACCGGCTGCGATGGAACTGGTCAGGCTGGCGATACCGCGGCGCACCTACACCCAGAGCCACATCGACTACGTGGCGGAGGTCATCCTGTCCGTCGCCCAGCGCGCCGATGCGATACCGGGTTATCGGATCACTGAGTCTGCGCCCTGGCTGCGCCACTTCTCCGCCCGGTTCGAGCCGCTCTAGCGCACTACATCGGCGGGGATCAGCGGGCAGATACCGGTGTCCCAGAGGTCGTCTGCGAGCCGGAAGGCCGAGGCGGCGATGGGAGCGGCCGACGGGCCGACCACGGCGTACTCGGATTCGACGTTGAACATGACGATGCCGCCCTGCGCCGCCGGTCCCACCCGCAGCGTGCCGTGGGCCTCCGCCTCGGTGGTGACCCGGACCTCGCCGCCGATCACCTCGATCGGTGCGGTGGTCGTCTCGTCGCAGGGCTTGTCTATCGGTGTGTTGGCTCGCATCTGCGGGTTGACGGCACCGTTCTCCATGACGAGCCGATGGAAGCCGGCTGCCCGGTAGTCAGCTTCCTGCCCGGCCACCAGCAGACGGTTGATCGAGGCGATTGGGAACGGGGTCTCCGGGCCCTGCCCCTGGATGCTGAGTCCGATCGAACAGCGGGGGTTCAGTTCGGTGGGGCGGAACCCTTCGGCTGTCATCACTCCGTCGATTCCCAGCGCCCCCCGGTACCCCATTCGATCCCGCAGCACAGCAGCAACCGCGGTGGCGGCGGATTGCATCTCCCGGCGGTCTGCCGGGGCGGGTTCCCACCAGGAGGTGACGCCCGCATATCGGAACAGCGGCGAACCCGGAGTCCGGAACACCAGCATCTCGCATGGACGGAATGAGTACTCGCCATCGGGGAAGACCATTGCGTGGATCGAGCAGGGGATTCCTTCGAGGAACGGCATCACTCTGGTGGTGTCGCAGTGGGACTCCATGAACGACACCGCCCCGGCGGCGGTGTCGTCGTCGGTGACCAGGCGAACGTACTCAGCCCCGCCGTGCCATCCCTCACGGTTGTCGCCCACCCAGACGGTCCCGGCCCCGGTGTCGAGGCGGTCTGCCGCCGCGTACAGGTTTGCAGCGCTGGCCGGCACCACCTCGGACGGCGCCCTGGCCACCCCGGCGTCGTCCCACAGCGCATCGACCGTGGTCTTGTCCTCGACGGCACTCCACTCGGCGCGACGCCCGGCCCACATCGGGCGGCCGTGTACTTCGATATTTGGGGCCAACCCGGTCGGCAGCACCATCGCCGTGTGGTTGGGGTCCCATGAATCGATGCGGTCCTGCACCCCATCCGGCAGATCGGCGATGGCAGCGAAATATGCGCGCATGCCCTGCATGATCGTGGCGCCCGAGGTGCCCAGGATCGCCACCTCGGCCAGTTCGGGATCGGGCAGATCCCCGGTACCCGGCGTCCCGGAGAGAACGAACGGCCTCCCGGCACCGATCTCGGCGAGGTACTGCACGGACGGCGTGGCCGCGGCGGCGACATCGGCCAGCAGAATCCACTTTCGGCTTGCGAGTACCGGATCGACCAGGTCGCGGTAGTACTCCAGATCAGTCATCCGGTGAGGCTAGCGCCGCGACCCTCCGGGATTCCTTGACACGCGCGCGCTGCGGATACAGACTGCTCGGCATGCCGGGAGGATCGGGCTCGTCGAAGCCCGCCACCGTGTGGGAGGAACTGTGATCGCTGTGCGTGTCGATGCTCGCAATGTTCAGTGCCCCGTGCCGATCCTGAAGGCCGTCGAGGCCCTCAAGGAGATAGGTGACGGGCAGACGATCGAATTGGTGACCACCGATGACGGCTCACCCGTGGATGTGCCCGCCTGGGCGAACGATATGGGATACCTCATCGAGGAGACGTTTGAGACCGGCGGAGCCACCCATTTCGTGATAGTCAAGGCCTGAAGCCTTCGGCGGCGGCGGGGAGACTCGCTGAGGAACACGCGCAGCCCGACCGTTTCTCTCGTCTTGCTTGAATCCCCGGGTCCCTCTCCGCGGGCCTTCTCCGTGACCGTTGAGGCGCCTGATACCCCCAAACGCGACGGCGGGGCCGGTATCGAGAGCCTCGGACGCTCACAGGAGGGGGTGCTGTGTGCTCGGCCCTGCGACCCGGCCCTCACGCCGTCCGCCCCTGCCTCGTGGGCAGAGACACCGGAAAATGGGGAAGAGCCCCCTCGGTTGTGGACCCATGATGCCACCGAACCGGGGGCTGCCACTAGGGGCGAATGTCACCATTCCGGAACAGGGCGGGACCTATTCCTCTGGACAGGGAGGGTTCGAGCGTCCATGGTGGGGCCACGATGTTTCGTGATCGGGTCCATGCCGGCGAGGTTCTCGGTAGAGCGATGCAGGGGAGATCGCTCGTCGATCCTGTGGTCCTGGGCCTGCCGCGCGGAGGTGTCGTGGTCGGGGCCGGTGTCGCCTTGGCGCTCCAGGCACCGCTCGACGTGGTCGTAGTCCGCAAACTCGGAGCCCCCGGCAACCCGGAACTCGGGATCGGGGCCGTGGCCGAGGGCGGGGTGACGGTGCTCAACGACGGTCTGATCCGGCGGCTCGGGGTGACCGCCGCCGAACTGGATGAGGTCGCAGCCAGGGAACACGCCGAAATGGGCCGTCGCCGGGTGGCCTATCGGGGGGTTGGCGAGCCGGAGTCGCTGGACGGCAGGGACGCCATAGTGGTGGACGATGGCCTCGCCACGGGATACACCGCCCGGGCGGCGATAGAGGCAGCGCGGCGACGCGGTGCGGCCAGGGTGATTCTGGCGGTGCCGGTGGCCGCCAACGAGACGGCTCGCGAGATCTCGTCCCTGGTGGACGAACTGATCTGCATCGAATCACCCAGGATGATGCTTGGGGTGGGGGGGTCGTACCGGGACTTCCAGCAGACGTCCGATGCCGAGGTCCAGCGCCTGCTGGCAGGTCCGGAGGGCACCTCGACGGAGGAGGTGACGATTGCCACCGGGGATGCGATGCTGCCGGGCACGCTGACCGTCCCGGCCGGTGCACACGGCGTGGTCCTCTTTGCCCACGGCAGCGGCAGCAGCAGGCACAGCCCCCGGAACCGCGCGGTCGCCGAGTACCTGGAGACATCGGGCCTGGCCACTCTGCTGTTCGATCTGCTCACCCCGGACGAGGGCACCGACCGCGCCATGGTTTTCGACATCCCGCTGCTGGGGCGCCGGTTGGCCGCCGTCCACGACGGCCTCGCCGGCCTGGCGGCAGCAGCCGGGCTTCCGGTCGGCTACTTCGGGTCCAGCACCGGTGCCGCCGCCGCCCTGGTGGCAGCCTCAGGCAGGGACGACGTGGATGCCGTGGTGTCGAGGGGAGGGCGGCCGGATCTGGCAGCCGACTCGTTCGACGGTGTCCGGGCCCCGGTGCTCCTGGTGGTGGGAGGTGACGACCGGGTGGTGATCGACCTCAATGAGATGGCGCAACAGGCCCTTCCCGGCGTCGCCGAGATGCGGGTCGTTCCCGGTGCCGGGCATTTGTTCGAGGAGCCGGGGGCCCTCGAACGAGTGTGCGAAATGGCCGCCGAATGGTTCCTGCGGTGGATGGCGTGAGCCCGTCCTGCCGATTCCGATTTGCGCGACAGGGCGTCGGGGCGCAGTCTGTGTCCTGTGACTGATCTGATCGTCTACGGGGCCAGAGGGTCGACACCCGTATCCGGACCCGGGTACGGCAGGTACGGAGGCAACACGACCTGCTTCGCCACCGAGGTGGCATCCGGCCACTACCTCGTGATCGATGCCGGCACCGGTCTCCGGGGTCTCGAGGCGGCCTTGCCGACGGACGGGGGCCTCGAATTCACGATCATCCTGACTCACTATCACTGGGATCACATCCAGGGACTCCCGATGTTCTATCCGCTGGCCGATAGTCGCAACCGTTTCACTTTCTACGGACGGCGCTACGACGACCACGATGTCGGTCACATCCTCGATGGGGTCATGCGCCCGCCGTGGTTCCCCGTCCGCCTCCGAGAACGGGCCGCGGGCGCCGTGTTCGCCGATCTCGGCAAGCCCTTGGACATAGCGGGCATCCGGGTGACCCCGTTGGATCTGCGTCATCCCCAGGGGGCTGTCGGTTTTCGCCTCGATGGCCCGAACCGGTCGATCATGATCGCCACCGATCACGAGGCCGGCGATCCCGGGATCGATGCCGCGCTGGCCGATCTCGCTTCGGGTGTGGACGTGCTGATTCACGACGCCCAATACACGGAGGACGAGGTGGCAGGCGACCGCCGGGGCTGGGGTCATTCCTCATGGGCGCAGGCTGCTGCGGCGGCAAGATCTTGCGGGGCTGGGAGACTCGTGCTGACCAGCCACGATCCCGGCCGGGACGACGATCGGGTCGAGGATCTGGTGAGACTCACCAGGGCGCGTTTCCCGCTGACCACAGGCGCCTATGAGGGGTTGCGGCTGCCCCTGTGACCGCCTACTCGAGGGGGAGCGCTTCCTGCATGTGCTCGCTGCTCGAGTGCCACAGCATCCATCCCAGTCCCCGCTCCTCAGCCTCGGCGATGCTCGCCTCGAGTTGAGCTTCGCTGTAGCCCCAACCCTGCAGCCAGGGTCGCAGTACCGCTCCTCCAACCAGTTTGGGCATGCCTCCATCGAGGGCGTTGCCGATGACCGTCTCAGGGTGATCTACCGGCCGGTCCAGACCCAGCCAACCCGATCCGTAGTGGCTCGGGTAGATCATCGGTGAGATGGCGTCCACGGCCCACGACAGTTCTTCGGCCTTCTGACCCAAACCCTGGTCGTCCGGAACCGAGAGGATGATGGCGAAGACGTCGGCAGACACGGCACATCCCAACGGATGCAGACGGGTGCGGGCCTCTTCGAGGAAGGCATTGACCGTGGCCACCCGGGCCGCCGCCGAGTCGGTTTCCTCGTCGTACAGCACGGCGCCGATGTCTCCGTCGGTGGGGAATCGCACGTAGTCGAACTGGATCTCGTCGAACCCGATCTCGCACGCCTCGACCGCCAGGTCCAGCGGGTACTCCCACGCCTCTCTATCGGTGGGGTCCATCCACCCCAGACCCTGGACTGTGCGCCAGATGCCTCCGGTCTCCGAGTTGTGCAGGGCGAGTTCCTCTCTCACCGGGGCGCGGACCGGGTCCTGGAAGGTCACGATCCTCGTGATCGTGTAGAGGTCCCGTTCATGTGCGAGTTCCACGACATCACGGGGGTTGTATCGGTCGGTGACCGCTCCGATGTCGCGGGCCTCCTGCACCTGTGACAGGTAGGGGATGATGCCCTTCTCGTCCTTGGTGTCGAAGATCAACGTGTTGACGGTCGAGAGGTCGGCCATTCGGAGGATCTCGGTGAACTTGTCCTCGTCACCGGCGGCGAGGCCGTCCACCCGCAATCCCTTGACGATGAACGGTGCGATGGTGAGTTCCAGGCGGGAGGTCTTGCCGTCCCATTCGGTCGATGCCGGAACCCAGGCGGTCTTGGTCGCCGAGACCTCACCGGCCAGCGCCGAGACTGCCTCAAAGCTCCCGAACTCGCCGGTGACGATGGTCAGGTCCCCGAGGGTCACCTCGACTCCGGCCACCCCGGTCCCGTTCGGCGCCACCACCCGGCCGGTCAGGATGATCGGTTCCATCTGCAGATGGAGCGGGGCATCGATGGGCACCTCGTCGATCTCGAAGAACCCTTCCACATACCCGGGTGCCGAGACGTACAGGGTGACCGGGGCGACGAACTCCAGCGCAGTCCGCCCGTCCTGTCCGGAGACGGCTGCGTCATCGGGTCCCCGTACGGTTGCCTCGGAGAGGCCGCCGTCGATGCCGAGCACCGTGAGATGGGTCTTGGGGCCTTCGAACATGGTCGGGACCAACTGCCAGGCCGCGATGCCCAGGGAGACGGCGATGATCACCAGCATCAACTTGCGCGGGTTGAACGACCTGTTCCCCCGGCGCATGGCCGCAGGCCGAGAACGCGATCCTCTCCTATTGATGACCGAGAGATCTCCGCGGCGTCGCGCCACGCTGCATCCTTTCGGGGTTCGGAGGGCCCGCCCTACCCGATCAGGATAGGGCCGCCCGGTAACCATGCATGGCTGTGCTCTGGGTAGCAACGCCCGCCTTCGCCGGGGAGTTCCATAGGGGATCGGGTGGCCGGCCTGTGGGTTCTCTAGAGTCGGTGATCAGATGGCGACGGCACATGATGCATACGAGATCTGGGATCGCTGGACAACGGCCGGCGAGACGGTGGCCGTCGCCACAGTGGTGCGGGTGGCCGGTTCGGCCCCCCGGCCCGAGGGCTCCAGGTTCCTGGTGTCGTCGTCGGGGGAGATGGCGGGTTCGGTGAGCGGCGGCTGTGTCGAGAACGACGTCTTCGTGCACGCAACCCAGGTGCTCGAAGGTGGCGAGTCCCGTCTGATCACCTACGGCATCGCCGACGAGGAGGCTTTCGAGGTCGGTCTCTCCTGCGGGGGCACCATTCAGGTCTTCATCCAACCGATGCTGGGTGAGGTGGTGGTGGCGACCCGCGACCTGCTGACAGGGGCCCATCCGGGTTCGCTGGCCACCGCGGTCGGTGGTCCCGACTTGGGCAGTGGCGCCCTGCTGGACGAGGGGGGACGCGTGATCGCCGGATCGCTGCCCGAAGGCATCGTCGGTGATGTGGGGGCTGATGCGGTGCGTCTCGCCGATGTCGAGCAGGCCCTCACTCTGGGATACGGCGATCACGAGGTATTCATCGAGACGCTGGCGCCTCCGCCGTCCCTGGTGGTCTGGGGGGCAGACGAGGTGGCCGTCTCACTGGCGTCGATGGCGCGTGAGGCCGGGTACCGGGTGACCGTTTGCGACCCCCGCCCCGCCTTTGCGGTGCCGGAGCGATTCCCCGCTGCAGAACGGGTTGTGGTGGGGTGGCCGGGAGATGTCGCCGATCAGGTGCCGATCGACGCCAGGACCTACGTTGTCTCCCTCACCCACGACGCCAGAGTGGAGGGCCCCCTGCTCCCGTTGCTTCTGGGGTCGCCCGCCCGTTACCTGGGCGCCATGGGGAGCAGGCGCACCCATGCCAAACGTATAGAGCGACTGGCCGCCGAAGGCTGGGAACCCGCCGATCTCGATCGTATCCACGGTCCGGTCGGTCTCGACATCGGTGCAGAACGGCCGGCGGAGGTTGCGGTGTCGATCCTGGCCGAGATGACCCAGGCCCGCTACCGATCGGGCACAGGCATCCCACTGGCCGGCACAGAGGGGCGCATCCATAGGCAGCGTCCCGGCGACGCCGACGTCTGATGTCATGAGGATTCGTGAGGACTTCACCGTCGGCCATCCGGCGGCCGATGTCTGGTCTCTGCTCTCCTCGGCCGAGGGGGCCGCCTGCCTCCCCGGCTTCGATCTCGCCACTCCGGGCACGGTGTCCTTCAGCGTCGAAGCCAGACGCCTGGTATTCGATGGCACTGCCTCCACCGCTGCCGATGAGAGGGCTCGCACCGTCACCGTGGATGCGAAGGGTGTCGAGCGGTCCGGTCTGGGCCGGGCCCGCATCACCCTGATGATGAAGGTGGCCGACGACGGCCTGTTCAGCAGCGTGCAGTTGGAGGTGGAGGTGTCGCTCACCGGTGAGCTCTCCGGTATGGCCCGCCTCATCGCCGAAGCCGTCTACCCATTGTCCGATGAGTTCGCAGAGCGCCTCGAGATCTGCCTCGGGATCGGGAGCCGGCCGCCCGCCCCGGTCCCTCAGGCCGGTGCCGGGGCCGGTGCCGGGCCGGAGGAGGCACGCGGATGGCTGGGCCGCTTGCTGGGGAGAATCCGCCGATCATGACGGCACCGTGGTGGCAGACCGGGGTCGTGTATCAGATCTATCCCAGATCGTTTCAGGACGCCGACGGGGACGGGGTGGGAGATCTCGATGGGATCCTGGAACGGATCGACTACCTGAGCAGCACGCTGGGGGTCGATGCGGTCTGGTTGTCGCCCTTCTACCCGTCGCCGATGGACGACTTCGGCTACGACGTGACCGATTACTGCGACGTAGACCCGCTCTTTGGTGATCTCGATGGATTCGACCGCCTGCTGGATGCCGTTCACCAGCGGGATATCAGGATGATCGTGGACCTGGTCCCCAACCACACCAGTGATCGTCACCCCTGGTTCCGTTCATCCCGGACCTCCCGCACCGATCCGAAGCGTGACTGGTACGTGTGGGCCGACCCCGGGCCGGATGGTTCGCCGCCCAACAACTGGCTGGCCGCCTTCGGAGGTGTCGCCTGGGAATGGGACGAGCACACCGGTCAGTACTACCTGCACTCGTTCCTGCCGTCGCAACCCGACCTGAACTGGCGTAACCCGGAGGTCGAGGCGGCCATGTTCGCGGTGATGCGGTTCTGGCTGGACCGGGGTGTGGACGGATTCCGTATAGATGTCGCCCACTTCATCATGAAGGACCCTTTGATGAGGGACAACCCACCTGCGGTCTCGGGTGGAGACGGCTTCAAGGACATGGCCGCCTACGGCACCCAGGATCACATCCACGACAAGGGCCACCCCGATATCCACCCCCTGTTCCGGCGGTTTCGGGCCCTGCTGGACGGGTACGCACCTCCCAGGGTGGCGGTGGGGGAGATCCACGTCGACGATCTCCACGAATGGGCGGGCTACTACGGGACCGCCGGCGACGAACTGCACCTGCCTTTCAACTTCCGCCTGCTCTACACCGGGTGGGACGCCGCCGTGTTCCGGGGCCTGGTAGACGAACTGGAGGGGGCACTCCCGGGCGGTGCCTGGCCCAACTACGTGTTGGGAAACCACGACGAACCACGGCTTGCCACCCGGTTCGGGCCTCGACGCTCCAGGGTTGCGGCGATGCTGCTGTTGACGCTGCGGGGTACTCCGACGCTGTACTACGGCGACGAACTGGGAATGGCCGAAGCCGAGATCCCTCCCGAGAAACGGGTGGATCCCTGGGGTCTTCGGGTGCCGGGCCTGGGACGGGATGGGTGCCGCACCCCCATGCCGTGGGACGACGATCCCAACGCCGGCTTCACGGACGGCTCTCCGTGGCTCCCGATGGGTCCCGGGGCGGGTTCCCGTTCCGTCGCCGTGCAACTCACCGACCCCTCGTCCATGCTGAGCCTCTACCGGGCGCTACTGGCGGTGCGACGGGAGATGCCATCTCTGAACCGTGGTTCCTATCGGCCGCTCGAAGCGCCCGAGGGATGTTTTGCCTACCGGCGGGAGGCCCCCGGTGCCGTGCCGGTCACCGTGGCCCTCAACTTCACAGACGGTCCACTGGAAATCGAGGCGGGGACGGGACGGATCGCCGTGTCTACGAGGATGGCTCGGAACGGCGAACCGGTGATCGGCCCTGTGATGCTGGGAGCCGATGAGGGTGTGATCGTGGTTCACCCGGCCGGAGGTCGGTCTGGGGGCGGTTCGAGCCGTCCGTAGGAGACGAGTTCGGAGAGTGGCTTGCGGCCGCCCAATCCCGCCGCCCGCCGCTCACTCCGCTCATCCGTCTCGGCATTCTCATCGGGATAGCCGAAGGCTATGACGTAGCGGCAGCGATGATCGGAGGGCACCCCCAGCACCTCGCGGGCCCGATCCTCGTCGTGGAGGGTCACCGGGCAGGACCCGATGCCCATCGATGAGGCGGCCAGCATCATGTTCTGGGCGACCCGGCCGATGTCGAACTCGTAGCCGTCGGATGGCCACACCATGGCTATCGCCAGGGTGGCGGCCTGGATCGGACGGGTGAAGGAACCCGCCGTCGCCAATCGCTCCAGATCCTCGTTCCTGTCGATCACCACGAATGCCCACTTCTGGGTGTTCTTCGATGATCCGGTCCACCTGGCGGCCTCGAGGATCGCCTCCACCTCACTGGTGGGGATGGGGTCCTTCAGGAATCGGCGGTGGACGCGCAGGCCCAACACCATGTCGTACGTCTGGGGACTGGATGTGTCGCTCATGCCCCCAGGCTACGCGCGGCGCACATCGGTGACGGCGGCGGCCGCCACGCCGACGGCTGCGCCCAGTGAGGCAAACACCACTGCCTCTACGACCGCTCCGCCGGCAGGCAGCAGCGACGGCCCAATGAGCCGATCGGCCAGACCGAGGCCGGCTGTGGTGATCAGAGCGAGGGATGCGCCGACTACCCCTGCGCCCAGGATGGCCTGCCATGGGGATCGCTCGTCACCGAGCAGCAGTGCCACCGGTGCCACTCCGGCGACGAGCAGGGGCGCCAGGTGGTAGGTGGTGGACGGCGAATTCCAGGCGAGCACCGCCCAGAGCACGGCCAGGGCGAAGGCATAGCGGAGGGGTTTGATGAGTGGCGTCATGCCGGGGCCAACCCCGTCGGCCCACCCCGTGTTCCCGGTACTAGGAGTCTGCTGAGTGACATGTGTTGCTCAGCGGGCTCCTATCCGGCCAGGGCCTCGATGAATGCCGCAGCGATGGGGGCGGCCACCGCGCCGCCCGCTCCGCCCGACTCGACGATCACGGCGAATCCGAGGCCGCCCCAGTACCCGATGAACCAGGCGTGGGCGGGTTCGGTCTCGGACCATTCGGCCGAGCCTGTTTTGCCGGAGACCTGCTCTCCCGCCACATCGGCGGCAGTCCCGGTTCCCTCGGCGACGACCAACCGCATCATGCGGCGGAGTGACTCGACGACCGTTTGATCCAGGGGGATCGGGGCGCCGGGGTCGTTGGTTTCGAGCAGCGTGGGCTGATGCCATGCCGCCGCCGCCACCGCTGCAGCCACCGAGGCCTGATGCAGCGGGGTCACCTGCACCCCACCCTGGCCGATCGCCGCCGCTGCGACATCGGCGTCCTCGTGAGGGTCGGGGAACACGGCTTCGGCAGTGTCCAGCGTGATCGAGTAGCCGGCGCCGAATCCGAAATGAGCGGCAGCATCACCGAGTCCCACTGCCCCCAATTCGCCGGCGCCCAGCGAGGCGAAGGTCGTGTTGCAGGAGGATGAGAACGCCCGGCTCAAGGCCACGTTGCCCAGGTCCATCTCGCCGGCATTGTCAAAATCCCTGCCGCCGATGGTGACTGTTGAGGGGCAGGGCACGGTGTCGGCGGGGAGGTACCCCTCGGTCAGCAACCCGAAGGCGGTGATCACCTTGAATGTGGATCCCGGCGGGTAGAGGCCCACTGTGGCCCGGCTGAACCCGTCGAGCGGCCTGCTGGCGATAGCGCGGATCTGACCGGTTGCGGCATCGATGGCCACCAGGGCAGCAGGAAGTCCCACATCGGCGAGTGCCGCCTCTGCCGCCAACTGCAGGTCTACCGACAGCGTGGTCCTGACCGGGGTGGCCATGACTCCCGGGACCGTGTGGAGCACTTCGACCACCCGGCCGAACTGGTTGAGCCGCTGCACCTCGAACGTCGGGTAGCCGGCGAGGGTGCGCTCCATCTCCAACTCCAGGCCGGAGAGTCCGACGACGTCTCCGGCCCGGTAGGGGTCACCGAGCACCGCGAGCAGATCGGCGGTGATCGGCCCGGTGGTGCCCAGCATGTGATCGGCAAACGGGCCGGCGGGAGCCAGGCGGGCCGAGTCATCGCGCAGATCCAGTCCTTCGATCGCCTCCAACCGGGATTGCACGGGTAGGAAGTCGATGAGCGGCATCCATCCCACCGGGAGGTACCAGTCGGGCTGCACGCCCGGCCTTCCCAATTCCCGCAGCACCGTCGACGACGGGATGCCTGCGTGCTCCTCCAGTCCATCGAGCAGGGTGTCCAGGTCGTCGATCCGCTGCGGCACCACGCCGATCGTCTTCACGGCGCGATCGGTGACGAGGGTGATGCCGCGCGAGCCGAGGATGGCAGCGCGTTCGGGCCAGTCGCGAGAGAGCATCAGGGTGTCCCCCTCTTCCAGGGAGGGGTGGATCACTTCCTGAGTCCACGGCACCTGCCAGTCGTTGCCTTCATTGATCAGCAAAAGAGTGCCGTCATAGGTCCAGGAACCGGCGGTGCCCAGGTTCAGCACGGCCCGATATTCAGCAGCCGCCCCTTCATCGGTCGGAGAAACGCCGGTGACCTCGAAGGTCGCAGAGGTCAGGTTCAGCCCTTCGGTCCAGGCGACGTGGAGACCCAGCAGGTCGTGGTCGGCGTCGGGCGAGACGCTGCGCACCGTCGGGAAATCCCCTGCCGCCCAGGCGTCCAGCACCGTCTGTGCCGCTTCCATTGCCCCCTCGGTGTCCGTCTGTCCGAGGGTCGGCGGTGGTGCCTCGGTGGTGGTGGTCGCCGCCGTGGTGGCCGTCGTCTCGCTGCTCTGGAAGGAGCACCCGGACGCAACCACGACCAGAGCGGCAGCGATCAGGCCGATACGCTTCATGGCGGCATCGTACGGCGGCCCACCACTAGCGGGTGGCAATCAGGAAGAGGCGCCGGAACGGGAAGAGGGTGGTGCCGTCGGGTCGCCTGGGGTAGTGGGACTGCAGCCTTCGGGTGTACTCGGCGAAGAACTCCTCAGCGTCATCACCGAGATCCTCCAGGAACGGCCGGGCCGCCGAGCCCTTCACCCACTCGGCGGCGGCATTCTCGCCCTGCAGCACCTGGAAGTAGACGGTCTCCCACACCTCCACCCGGCTGCACACCGGTGCCAGCCGGTCGTGATAGACGGGAGGTTCGTCCACGGGCCGCCACCCCGCCCGATGGGCGACCCGGCCGGCCCACGGTTCGAGGAGGGCGACTTGGTAGAGAACCCGATGGGACGGCTCTTCGAAGTTGCGGGGCATCTGGACTGCCAGCACACCGCCGGGCGCAAGAGAGGCGGCCAGGCGTGGGAACAACTCGTCGTGGTCGTCGAGCCAATGCAGCGAGCCATTGGCGAAGATGACATCGGCCGGTTGGCCCGGTGACCACTCGGCGATGTCTCCTTCCACCCATTGGATACCGGGAATCTCGCGAGCGACGTCCAGCATCTCCGGTGACGAATCGAGTCCACACACTTCTGCATCCGGCCACACGGCGGCCAGCGTCCGGGTGATCGCCCCGGTGCCGCATCCCAGGTCCCAGATCGTCGAGGCACTCAGGTCGGGGATGCGCGAGATGAGGTCCACCGCCGGTTGAGTGCGGTGATCCTCAAGACTCAGGTACTGCGCCGGATCCCAGGTCAGCAGCAGGCCCCCGGACTAGTCAGAGTCTCAGTTTGACGGGTATCGCCACCAGCACGGAGCCCAGGAAGGCAATCCACCAGCCGACGCCGATCCCGCCGTCCCACAGCACCTTCCATTGTCCCGTGGCCAGGACCTCGACGACCTGGAAGGCGAACAGGGCGGTGACGATCGCGGCGACGAATCCGACGGCGGTGAGGGCGGCCTGCGGGAGTTTGGGCATCACCGCCAGCACAATGGCTCCGACACCGAGCACCGTCAGCACGAGGCCCAGTCTCGGTTGTGCCAGGGATCCTCGCCAGAGCCAACCCGTTCCGATATCCCAACCGTTCACCTCGTACGGGGCTGTGACCCACTTCAGGAGTGCGCCGATGATCATCATCAGGCCACCGGTCAGTGCCAGTGGTCTGATCGACAAGCCTCCCAGGGCTCCTTCACCAGCGGTTCCCGCTCCCGCGGCCGCCACGGCGGCGGTTGCGGGCATCCCTGCAGAGGCAGCAGCCGCAGCGGGAAGTGCGCGCAACTTGCGGGCGTCCACCCATCCGGTCCACCCGTTGGAACCGGTGACCTTGGCCCAGGCGCCGCGCTGCTCGTCTATCCGCAACTCGACGCGCTCGGCGAGGGTGGCGACGGGTGCCAATGCCGGATCGGGCTCTGCCCAGGCGGACATGCCACCACCCGGCACGGTGTGGGAGGGGGCCCAGGGAGCGGCATGCGGGGTCGGGTCTATCACCGCGGTCTCGGTGGTGTCCTCGACGGCTTCGACTTCCGGTTGCGTAGCCGGGGCCTCCGGTTCTGGGTCGGTGGCCGGGACCCCATCCGCGACGGCTGCCACTCCGGCTGCGGCCGCCCCGATCTCGGTGAGGCTGTCCACCGTGCCGACGATCTCCCTGATCGCCAGCAGGAAGGTCTGGCGGTTCAGGCCGTCCAGGTACACGGGATATCGGAGGGCGACGGTGGTCCCGCCGTCGGATGTCCGTACCTCCCCTTCGGTCATGGTGCCGCGGCCTCCCAGCAGGGCTGCTGCGTGTTCGGCGAAGCCCCCGGGTGTCGTTTCGGGGACGTGAAGGTGGGTGAGGGTGATCGCCTCGTCGCCGAGATCGATGCCGACATCCAACGGCGGGTCACCGCTGACGGTGATGGTCTGTCCTTCTATCTCGAGATCGTTCTCGGCGCCGCACCATCCGGCGATGCGACTGAGGGTCTCGTCGCTCACGATGCTCCTTCCCGGCCTTCCGGACGAGTGGCGCAGCAGCAGTCGCTGCATCCCGTGCGCAGGCCCGGCCTCGCTGTTGGGGCTCTCAGCGAACGGTACTAGCGAGCGCTGTGGATCGTCGGACGGGGCAGAAGCATGATGACGGCCGGCCGCAGAGCGATCGCTGCCGGAAGGAGGGCATAGCGGTCTCCGCTCAGCGTATCTGGGGTCCGCGGATCGTTGCGAAGAGGCTGCCGATGAGACCCAGCCACATGCCGATGAAAGCCAGATCGAACAATGCGGAGATCTGCCAATTCAGGGCGACACTCAGGATGAACCCGATGGACACGACGACACCGAGAATGCCTGCAAGCGCGGCCAGGGCTGCAGGGGCTCGCGGGATGAGGGCCAGGATCACGGCTCCGACTCCCAGGATGAGCATCGTCACGCCGATACGGGGTTGATCGAGCCTGGTCAGGTGGTAGAGGGGCCATATCCCGGTGAGGTCCAGGTTCATCGCACTGGTCCATCCCCACTCCAGAAAGGCGGAAGCGGCCATTGTGATGCCGCCGACCAGAGCCAGGGGCCTGATGCCGCCTCCGGCGGCACCGGTTGCTCCAGGTGCTTGTGCGGGGGAAGGGGCGGTCCATGCCGGGGCCACAGCGGCCGTCCCGACCTGCAGGAGTCTGCGGGCGTCCACCCATCCCGTCCACCCGTTGGATCCGGTGACCTTGGCCCAGGCACCCCGTTGCTCGTCTATCCGCAATTCCACTCGAGCCGCCAGGTCGACGACCGGGGCTTGCGCCGGATCGGGTTCTACCCAGGCCGGCATGCCCTCACCGGGCACGGTGTGTGTGGGGACCCACGCCTGCTTGATGACCGCGGTCTCCACCGTGGCTGCCGAAGCATCCGGTCCGGGTTCCTCGGCAGGTGGCTGCGGCCCTGATGCCCCGACTGCGGCTGATCCCGAAGCGGGTGCCGCCGTTGATATCTCGGTGAGACCGTAGGAGGTGGCCGAGATGTCCCGAATCCCGAGCAGGAATGTCTGGCGGCTCAATCCGTCCAGGTAGATCGGATAGCGGATGTGGACCATCGTGTTGTCGATGCCGGTCACCACTTCGCCGGAGATGACGGAACCGCGTCCGCGCAACAGTGCTGCTGCGTGTTCGGCGAAGCCCTCGGGTGCCGAGCCGGCGGCGTGAAGGTGGGTGAGGGTGACTGCCTCGTCGCCGAGATCGACGCTGATCCCCAACGGGGGGTCATCGCCGATGGTGATGGTCTGTCCATCGATCTCGAGATCGTTCTCGGCGCCGCACCATCCGGCGATGCGACTGAGGATCTCGTCGCTCACGATTGTCCTTCCCGGCCTTCCGGCTGGGGTGGAGGATGGGCGACGCCCCACTCCGTGCGCGGAGGCCCGGCCTCGCTGCTCGGGCTACCAGCGAACGCTACTCGTGGGCGATGGCGATCGCCGGGGGAGGCTCTGCACTTCGGAGACCCGACTTCAGCAGAGAGGACGCCAGCGAGACCAGATCAGCGGGGTCGAACGGTTTTGTCATGAATGCGTCTGCGCCGTCGTCACCGCTCCGGAAGCGATCCTCCTCGTTGGCATGGGCCGTGAGGATCACCACGGGTATCCGGTACCCATCCGGATTGGAGCGGATTCCTGCGAGCACATCCCAGCCGTGCATGCCGGGCAGGCCGATGTCCAGGACGATCAGGGCGGGCGGGTTGCTGATGACCGCCTGGAGGCCGGATGGCCCGTCGGCGGCCGTCACGATCGAAGGCCCGATGTCGCGCAGGCAGATCTCCACCAGCCTGCGGATCGGAGCCGAATCTTCGATGACCAGGATGTGGTCGCCCATTGGTGTGTTTTCCCTTTCCTGACGATGCATCGGGAAAGGGGCGGCGGGACTTGACCGTTTCGGGCGCCGACCGGGCGCGTACCCGTTATGGTTTCCGCCCAACCGAGCGAGGAGCAGAAGGTGCCCATTCCCCGGCCCGCCTTCACCATCGGCATCGAGGAGGAGTACCTCCTGGTGGACCCTGTGACCAGGAACCTCGCCGACGATCCCCCCGAAGCGGTCATGAGGGAGGCAGAGGCGGCGCTCGGTCCACAGGTGACCCATGAGTTCCTGAGGGCGCAGATCGAGGTCGGGACCAGGGTGTGCGAGACGCTCGAAGATGCGGCGACCGATATCCGCCGCCTCCGCAGAACGGTCTTCGAGATCGCCGACGCGCACGACCTGGCGGTGATCGCAGCATCGACCCACCCCTTTGCTCAATGGTCTCAGCAGCAGGTGACCGACAAAGAGCGGTACCTGATGATGGCTCAGGACCTGCAGCAGGTGGTGCGGCGCCTGGTGATCTGCGGGATGCACGTCCATGTGGGCATCGAGGATGCCGACATGCGGATCGACCTCATGAACCAGGTGGCCTACTTCCTCCCTCACCTGCTGGCATTGAGCACGTCGTCGCCGTTCTGGCACGGGCACCGCACCGGGCTGAAGAGCTACCGGATGAGCGTCTTCCGGGGTATGCCCCGTACCGGCCTGCCGCCGCAGTTCCACAGTTGGGGTGAGTATCAGCGCCATGTCGATGCGGTCACCGGCGCCGGTCTGATAGAGGACGCCAGCAAGCTCTGGTGGGATATCCGGCCCAGCGCCCGCTACCCCACGGTCGAGATGAGAGTCACCGACATCTGCACCAGGGTGGACGACGGGATTGCGGTGGCCGCCATCTACCTGTCGCTGCTGGGCATGCTGTTCCACCGCAGGCTCGGCAATCAGCGCTGGCGCACCTACGAGAACATGCTCGTGTCGGAGAACCTGTGGCGGGCCCAGCGCTACGGAACCGATGAACCGCTGGCAGACTTCGGGAAGGGGATCCTGGTCCCTTACCGGGACCTCCTCGAGGAGATCATCGAGACGGTGACCCCGGCCGCCGAGGAGATGGGTTGCCTGGCTCAGGTGGAGTCGGCCCGCCAGATCCTCGACCGGGGAACCAGCGCCGATCGCCAGTTGAGGGTGTACGACGATGCGATCGACGCCGGGGCAGAACCGGAGGAGGCGCTCAGGTCGGTGGTGGACCTGCTCATCGAGGACACCAGGCTCGGCCTGTAGCCCTCACCAGGCCCCGCCGCCACCGCCGCCACCCCCGCCGCCGCCGCCACCTGAGAAGCTCCCGCCGGACCCGCTCGACGGTGCGGAAAAGGCTCCGTCGAGCGCTCTTTCGATGCCGGAGATCGCATTGGAACTGTGGCCCCCGTACCCGTGGTTGCCGTACCAGTACAGGTGGCTGGTCTCCTCGAGAGCCGCAGGAGCCTGGAGCCTGGCTGCCTCGAGCACGTCGTCTGCCACACCCAGTGCGATCGCATAGACGAGGAACTCCTCCCACAAGGGCAGGGCGATCGGCGGTGCCTCCTCCAGGCGTGAGAAGTCCTCCAGGTAGCGGTTGAAGGCGGCCCAGCGGGCCGCCTCGAGGGCGCCGTCCCCGGTACGGCGTACCCACAACCGGCGCATGGGTTCGGCTGCGAACCCGATGGCGACGCCGAGGGTGCCGACCACCGTGAACCCGATCTGGAGGATCTCGGCGTTGAGGTCGTTCCACACGGCCGTGAGCGCCGGGGCCACGGCCAACCATCCCAGCAGGGTGATCGCCACCGATAGGCCGATGAGCCAGTACGACGCCTTCAACCCGTCCTGATTCAGCAGCCCCTTGCGAACCAGGGCGCGTTTCACCCTGTCGCCAAAGACGTCGTAGCTCTTGGCATTGGCCGCTGCATCTTCTCGGATCGCCTTGCGGAATTCGGTCAGTGGCCGGGGACCGTCTTCGAGCACCCGGTTGAGCACTGTGAGCGTGGTCCGCTCGAAGTCCCGCATCTTGCCGGGATCCTCACCGAGGCCGATCTGCAGGTCGGAGATCTGCTCGCTGCGGAGCCCGCCCCATGTCCTGCGTTCGATGGTGACCGGTTCTGCGGTGAGCACCCCCCGTCTGATCAGGTCGAAGATGGTCGCCACGAAGCCCGATTCATCGGCTTTGCCCTGCCTGACCAGAGCCCCGACCATGGCGGGCTCCAGTGCCGATGGGGGGCTCTGCTCGTATTCCCGGTCGTAGCGGACCCGCGGTTCCTTGCCGTGGCGCAGGAACACGAACGCGAGATACAGGGGAAGGAGTCCGGCCATCCCGCCGACGATCATCAGGGAGTTGCGGAGGCCCCGGCGGCTCGTATCGGTGCGGAGGGCCGCAGCCTCCTCGTCGGCGAGGATGCCTTCCAGGCCGTCGCCGGGGTGCACGGTGGCCCCGGAGGTCGATGTCAGCCATTCAGTTGGGAAGACCACCCGCAACTCCACCCATTGATGGTCCGGTATCCCCTCCGCGCTCAGGGTTGGCGAGCGGCCGTCTGCCCCCAGTTCTGTCGAGCCGCTCACCGATGACGGATGCCCCCAGATCAGGGCCTCCCCGGCGACTCCGGCGCCCGGCAGCAGCATCCCGGCATCGAGATGGTCCAGGCCGGTCTGCCATTCGTCTCCCCACACCTTCAGATAGACGTCTACGACGTCGTCGTAGACGACCGCTACGCCGGTCATGCGGTAGACGACGGTGAATGTGCGCTGCTCGTCGACGGCCCTGTAGTGCCACACGATGCGGATCCGGCTGCCGAGGTCCTCGACGCCGAAGCTCTGTGGATCGCCGCTGGAGCCGAGCGCCGTCGGGGCCCCCGGCGAATAGGCGATCCCGTCCTCGGAGACGGAGACCTCCGACACCTGCTCTCCCGGCCGCACCACGATGTCCCGGTAGGCGCCCGAGAACGATCCGTCGAAATCAAAGGTGATGTGCTCGGTGACCAGCAGCGAACCGTCTTCGGCGACCACTATCTCGACATCGGCAGCCGGGAGGTCGAAGTCCTTGGCTACGGCCCTGCCCGGCACTGCCAGCAGCAGCACCATGACGAGCGCGGCGACGGCGGAGGATCGTCTCAGAACTGAACCTCCGGCGCGCTGCGGGCGTCATTTTCCACCTCGAAGTAGGCCCGCGTATCAAATCGCGCCAGTGCGGCAACGACGTTGGTGGGGATGGTCTGGATGGTGTTGTTGTACGTCAGCACGGTGTCGTTGTAGATCTGGCGGGAGACGGCGATCTTGTTCTCCGCCGTCGCCAGTTCGGTTTGCAGGCTCTGGAAGTTCTCACTCGCCCGCAACTCCGGGTACTGCTCGGCGAGGGCGAACAGGCGGCGCAGCGCCGAACCGAGCACACCTTCTGCTTCGGCCTGGGGTTCGACCCCGGTGGCCGACTGGGCGGCCGCCCTCGCAGCGACGACATCCTCGAAGGTCTGGCGCTCATGGGATGCATATCCCTTGACGGTCTCGACCAGATTCGGGATGAGGTCGTAGCGACGCTTCAACTGGACGTCCACCTGCGCCCACGCGTTCTCCACCCGGTTCCGCCGGCGGATCAACCGGTTGAAAATCACGATGACGATTACCAGCAGTACTGCGATGAGGATGATGAAAACCATGAGGCGATCGTATCCGGAGACCGCTCACTTCGCCGGTACCATGGCCGGATCCCAGGAGCCCGCTGAACAACACATGTCACTCATCTCGACGACCAGATCATCGCCACTCGCGGCGTCGGCGGCTTCGCCATTCCACTGCGAGGAGTGCCGAAACCGGCTCCTTGCGACTGGCGCGCCCGGCCGCCGGTATGAGCAACGGCGTTGCTCAGCAGACTCCATGGAGGTGTGATCCCGTGTTCGACTACGCCACAGCAGCGGTGGAGAGTGCTCTGGCCGCTGGAGCGTCCTACGCAGACGCCCGGGTGGTGGCCACCCGCACCGAGCGCATCCAGGTGCTCAATCAGCAGGTCCAATCCGTGGACCGCAGCGAGACGATCGGGGTGGGGGTACGGGCCCTGATTGGTTCGTCGTGGGGCTTCTACGCCACAGCCGACCTGACCGATGCAGCGGCCCGCGACGCCGGGGCCCGCGCCGCGGCGGTTGCCAAGGCATCGGCGATGGTTTCCGGCCCGCCGCTCGATTTGGCCGAGATCCCGGTGAGCGTGGACTCCTGGGAGACCCCGCATGCCGAGCACTGGCTCGATGTGCCGCTGTCGGAGAAGGTGGACATGCTGGTGGGGGTCACCGGCACCATGCAGGGAGTCGAGGGCATCGCCCTCGCCAGGGCCAATCTGGGGTTCTTCGACACCAACAAGTGGTTCGTCTCATCCCAGGGCCACCAGATCCATCAGCACATCGTCGAATCGGGCGGCGGCTACGACGCCACAGCCCTCGGTGAGCAGGAGACGCAGCGGAGGTCATATCCGCAGTCATTCGGGCAGTTCGAGACCGGCGGTTACGAAACGGTCCGGGCCTGGGATTACCCGGGGAACGCCGGAAGGATCGCCGAGGAGACCGCCCAATTGCTGTCGGCGGCGGAATGTCCCGATGGCGAGAAGACGATCATTCTCGAGGGCAGCCAGTTGGCGCTGCAGATCCACGAGTCGGTGGGCCATGCGATCGAACTGGACCGCATCCTCGGCTGGGAGGCGGCATTCGCAGGCACCTCGCACCTGGAACTGTCCAAGCTGGGCACCCATCGGTACGGCTCGGACCTGATGCAGATCACCGCCGACGCCACTATCCCCGGCGCACTCGGAACTTTCGGGTACGACGACGAGGGCACCCCCGCCCAGTCGGTGGACATCGTCAAGGATGGCACCTGGGTGGGCGTGTTGTCGGGCCGCGACTCGGCGGCACGGGCCGGCTTGCCGCCGGGGGGCATGGTGAGGGGTGATGGCTTCAATCGTCTGCCGATGGTACGGATGACCAATGTGGGCATCTTGCCCGGCGACTCCTCGCTGGAGGAGATGATCGCCGAGACCAGGGACGGGATCTACATGGCCACCAACAGGTCATGGTCGATCGACGATCGCAGGCTCAATTTCCAGTTCGGCACTGAGATCGGCTGGGAGATCAAGGACGGCAAACTCGGGAAGATGGTGAAGAACCCGACATATACGGGGATCACCCCGCGGTTCTGGGCACAGTTGGACATGCTGGGCGGCGACTCCGAGCGGATCAACTGGGGCACACCGAATTGCGGCAAGGGCCAACCGCTGCAGATCGGGCACACGGGTCACTCCGCACCGCCCGGCAGATTCGCCAACGTGCGGGTGGGGGTGAAGGGATGATTGATCCTGCAACGATCGCCCAGCGAGTGATCGAGATGGTCGGTGACAGGGCCGAGGCCCATGCCACTGTGGTCGCCGGCGAGTCGGCGCTCACCAGGTTCGCCAACTCCTTCATCCACCAGAACGTCGGAGACGCCACCAGGACGGTGACGATCAAGGCCGCCATCGACGGCAAGGTGGCCCAGGGCGCCGACAACCGGATAGACGACGAGTCGTTGGCCGATCTGGTCGATAGGACATTGGAAGCCGCCGGCCTCTCACCGGCGGACCCTGATTGGGCGGGGTTCGCCCCGCCTGCCGATCTGCCGGGAGTGGACAACTACGACGAGGCCACCGCAGCGGCCTCCCCGGAGGAACGCGCCGCGATCGTCAAGGAGTTCATCACAGCTACGGACGGCACCGATGCCGCCGGGTTCTGCGACACCGAGTCATTGACGGTCGGCTTCGCCAACAGCCTGGGGCACAGCGGTGTGGGCAGGGAGACCAGGGCCACCATCGACGGCATCCACCGGGTGGGGACCGTTGCCGGGTCGGGGCATCAGACCTCCCGGAGTATCGGGGACCTCGACGGCGCGGCCGTCGGTGGCCTGGCGGCCGAGCGGTTCCATATGGCGGCCGATCCCTTTGATCTGAAGCCGGGCGACTACGAGGTGGTGTTGTCACCCGAGTGCGTCTCCACCATTGCCGTCTTTCTCGCGGCCTACGGCTTCAACGGGAAGGCCGTCAACGAGGGCCAGTCCTTCCTGAACATCGGCGAGCAGCAGTTCGATGCGGCGTTCAACCTGTGGGACGACCCGGCGGCGGCAGGAGCGCTGGGACTCGGCTTCGACGCCGAGGGCACGCCGAAGCGGCGGATCGACCTGGTGAAGGACGGGGTGACACTGACCGCCGCCCACGATCGCAGGACGGCCTTCAAAGCCGGGACCGAGTCGACGGGGCACTCCCTGCCGGGATTCGAGGCCTTGGGAGCGATTCCCGTCAACGGCGTGGTCGGAGGCGGTTCGGTGTCGGTGGACGACATGATCGCCTCGGTGGACAGGGGCCTCTATGTGGCGACCTTCAACTACTGCCGCATCCTGGACCCGAAGAGCCAGGTGGTCACCGGCCTCACTCGCAACGGAACGTTCATGATCGAGAACGGCGCCATCACCGGTGCGATCACCAACCTGCGGTTCACGCAGTCGTTCGTCGAGGCTCTCGGTGAGGGCAACGTGGCGGACATCGGTGACGACACCCGGTTCGCCGACAGCGAGTTCGGGCCCGGCATGGTGCAGGCGCCGTCGATGCGGCTTGCCTCGTGGAACTTCACCGGCGGGGCCGAGGGTTGATCGACGGGCGGGCCCCGGTTCCCGTCGCCTCCTACGGAGGACTCGGGGCGTGGGCTGCGGCAGAGATAGACGCCGCCCTGTTGCAGTCGGCCGGTATCCAGGCGGTGGTGAGCGGCGATGCACATCACCACGCCCCTCTTTTCGGGGGGCACCAGGTGACGCTGCAGGTGGCTCCATCCGACAGGGATGATGCTGCGCTGCTCCTCACCGAGCAGGACGGAGGCTACGGAGAACGGCGGGTGGCCACCCCGGCCTGATCCGGGGTCAGTCGGGGTTAGGGCGCCTGCGGAGCCGCTTCGTCTCGCTGCGACGGCGTTTGGCCTCCAGACGCCGCGCCCGGGATGCCCTGGTGGGCCGGGTCATCCTGCGGGACCGTTCGATCCTCGATGCGTCTCTCAGCAGGCGGGTCATCCTGCGCAGTGCGATCGCCCGGTTGCGCCACTGGGATCGGCTCTCGTCCACCGACACCGTCACCACCCCGTTGCGGGCCCTCCTGCCGAGACGTTTCAGCATCCTGGTGCGGAGGTCCTCGGCCACCGAAGGGCTGGCGGCCAGATGGAAGGACAACTCGACCCGTGTGGCAGCCTTGTTGGCGTGCTGGCCTCCCGGGCCTCCGGATGTGTCGAACCGCCAGTGCAGTTCGGCGGCCGGGATGACCATTCCGTGGCGAATATCGAGTGATTCCTGCACGCTGTTGCCTCGGGCGGATGAAGGGAGGGGACCGAGTCTACGGGCCGCCCGTTAACCTCGGTGGCGGCTGTCGGAAAGGGAGACATGACCGACCAGATCGTGCTGTACGGGGAACCGCTCCTGCCGGAGCAGGTCGTCGCTGTTGCCGAGCATGGCGCCGGGGTCATCCTCGACCCCAGGGCGGCGGATCGTATGGCGCCCGCCGCACGACTCGTGGAGGAGGTCGTCGAAGAGGGCAGAACCGTCTACGGAATCACCACCGGGTTCGGGGCCCTTGCATCGACCCGTATCGACCCCTCCCGGGCCGATCAACTGCAGTTGGAGTTGCTGCGCAGCCATGCCTCCGGAGTCGGTGACCCCGTGTCCGATCAACTGGTGCGGGCAATGCTGCTGTTGCGGGCCCGGGGCCTGGCGCAGGGCTACTCGGGGGTGAGGCCGATCATCGTCGAGCGGATGCTCGATCTGCTCCGGCTTGGACTGTTGCCGGTGGTCCCCGGCCAGGGATCGGTGGGAGCGTCGGGCGATCTGGCTCCCTTCGCCCATCTGGCGCTGCCTCTGATCGGAGAAGGGTTTGTCAGGGTCGATGGAGAGGTCCGCCCCGCCGCCGAGGCTCTGGCGGAGCACGGCCTGGAACCCCTGCGCCTGCGGGCCAAGGAGGGCCTCAGCCTGCTCAACGGCACCGAGGGCATGCTGTCGTTTGGGGTGCTGGGCCTGCACAGGGCCCGCCGCCTGGCTCTCGCGGCCGACCTGGCCTGCGCACTGTCGGTCGAGGGACTGCTGGCCAGTGAGCGGCCCTTCGACCCGAGAATCCACGAGGTCAGGCCCCACCCCGGCCAGATCGCCTCGGCCGAGAACATCCGGCGCCTGGTGGCAGGCAGTGGGATCGTCGCCAGCCACAAGCACGACTTCGATCATGCGGTGCAGGACGCGTACAGCCTGAGGTGCGCTCCCCAGGTCCACGGGTCTTCCCGCGACGTGCTCGACTACGCCGAGGCGGTGTTCACCCGGGAATTGGGAGCGGTGGTGGACAACCCGATCGTATTCCCCGAGGCGGGCGAGATCGTGTCGGGCGGCAACTTCCACGGCCAACCACTGGCCTTCGCCCTCGACTTCATGACGATCGCGGTGACCGAGTTGGGCAGCATCTGTGAGCGCCGCACCGATCGTATGCTGGATCCACATCACTCGTCGGGCCTGCCGCCGTTCCTGGCCCCCGAGGCGGGCCTGCACTCCGGCTACATGATCGCTCAGTACACGGCGGCGGCACTGGTGGCCGAGAACCGGGTGCTCAGCCATCCGGCATCGGTCGAGAGTATCCCCACCTCCGGGTCGCAGGAGGATCACGTCTCGATGGGGTGGGGGGCAGGCCGGAAACTGTGGGACGTCCTGGAGAACACGGCGCGAGTGATTGCCGTCGAGTTGGTGTGTGCGGCCCAGGCCACCGATCTACGGGCACCGCTGCGGCCGGGGGGAGGCACCGCTGCCGTGTGGGCGGCCATCCGGGAGAAGGTGCCCCGACTGGAGGAGGATCGCAGCCTCTCGGCTGAGATCGAGACGGTAGCCGGCATGGTGCGCGACGGCACTCTGATCGCCGCCGCGGAAGCGGCCATCGGTGAACTACGCTGACAGAAACACGGGTTTCGAGGCGAAGGAGTCCATGACATGACAGACGAGCAGGCCCCGGCCAAAGAGAGTCTCTGGGACAAGATCAAGGGTTGGTTCACCAAGGCCAAGGAGAGCGAGACCGCCGAGAAGGTGGGCGAAATGGCCGACAAGGCCTGGGACAAGACCAAGGACGCCTCCGGGAAGGCTTGGGACAAGACGAAGGATGTCGCCGAGGACGTCAAGGAGTGGGGCGAAGAGAAGATCGACGACATCCGTGACAAGGATGGCGACAAGGACGAGGACGAGGGCGACGGCGAGGGCGAGGGCGAAGAGAAGTCGGAGTAGCCCGACTCGTTCATGAGTGAGCGACGGCCCGCCATCCGGCGGGCCGTTTGCGCGGATGGGGATGATCGGGCACCGCCATTGGAACCGGCGGCGGCCCGGTCCTCTCAGGAGCCGACCCGCCCGCGCAATATGGCCATGCCTCAGCGCATCTCCAGGACCACGGCCTGGATGGGCCCGTGATGCCAATGAGCGGTCATCTCCCATCCGAGCGGCTCGACGATGGTTCGCAGTTCGTCGATCGAGACCCAGAGGAGATCGAACCACGGAGTCGCCTGGGCAAGGTACCGGAGCCGGATGGTGAGGTGGCCCGGCATTCGTCCCCGCCGTCGGTTCCATTCGTGATACCCGAGGTGGGCCGGGTCGTCCGTCACATAGGGGTCGAGGGTGGTGCCTATGACGCGGGCTCCCGAAGAGGCCAATCGGCGCAGCGCCTCGAACCATCCGGGGGCAGCCTCCGGCGAGCCGATCATCCCCAGGTTGTTGCCGAAGAACACGAACGTATCGAAACTCTCCGGGGAGTGCGCCGCCAGGTCCTCCAGGGTGCCGTGCCAGACCTGCTGGGCACCTCGGCGGCGGCACACCTCGATTGCGCCGGCGGACACGTCGAGGGCGGTGGCATCGATGCCGCGTTCCTGCAGGTGGAGTGTGACCCGGCCGGCGCCCGCTCCGACATCGAGCACGCGCCCGGTTGCCATCTCGATGGCCTGTGACTCGGTCGAGCTCCAGGCCTCGATGTCGCCGAAATAGACGGACGCCGACGCTACGTCGACGTACCCGTCGTCTCGTTCTATCGCGTGGAGACCATCGTCGCCGTGCTCCAGATGAGAGAGCAGCGCAGCCCCGAAGGCGTCACCGTCGGCCGGTGCCTGGATGCCCATGACCCTTACCGTATCGCCGCTGCCGGCGGGCGCCGATGTCACGGGGACACTCTCAACGGGTGTTCACGGGCCCCTCGCCCCGCTCGATGCGCTCCATGAAGGCGGGCCGGCACAGAGGGAAGGTCTCAGCGGGGGCCGGGAAGTGGCCGTCGTCCAGCGGTGCCCTGGACGGCCGACTCGCAGTGTCACCCGTTCTGTGGCGGTCAACGGAGGCCCAGGACCGTCATCAGCGAGGTGTCGATACCCCACAACTCCTCTGGGCTGAGCCGATGCACGAGGTCGCCGAGTCGGCGGACATCCACTGCCCCGGTCTGCTCCACCAGGACCCGGGTTCGTTCACCGTCCACCTGTATCTCGGGACGGAATGAGGCTGCGCGGGCGCTGCGGGATGTCGGGGCGATGAGCACCACCGAACGAGGTAGCAGGGCGTCCGACTGCACGACGACTGCGTAGCGTCGTTCGCGCTGTTCGTGCCCTACCCCTTTCGGAAGCCGCAGGGCGAGGACGTCACCCCGCTGCACGCAACTGCTCCATTGTTTGGGCGACGGAGAGCATCTCGGCCAGGTCTGCGGCGTCGGCCTCGAGGGCTGCTGCTTCCTCGGCGAGCACTTGCTGGTCCTGGAGCCGATGGCCGGCTTGGACGAGGGCCGCACGAATGGCCTCGGAACGGTTCAGGCCGGTGGCTTCGAGTCGGCCGAGTGCGCGGAGTGCCTCGTCGTCGAGTCGTACGGAGATGGCTTGGGTCATGGCATCAACGTATCACGTTTTGTGATACGGGCGAAGGGCTCGTGGCAAGGCACCACCGGAACCTGCAATACCGTCAAGAGTTGTGGCATGAAGGCAGGGGACGTCAGGGGTGCTGAGGGGCTCTCGCTCTGAGTTGGGGACGGGTGAGCGTCACGGGGAGTAGAGGACGCCTTCGGTGTGGATGAGTTCTTGGGCGAGGTTTCGCAGCACAGAGAGTTCAGGGACGACGCCTCGGCGACCCCTCTGGAAGAACCCAGCCGGGGGCCTACCCTCACCGAAACACACTGGCCCCTCCTGGGCTGCAAGGGTGAAGATCCAACCATCGGTGGCCGCCGTGATCTCCGCGAAATGCGGTGTTGACCAGACGACAGCCTCGATGTCGTCACCCCAAGACTCGACCCCTCCCGGCCTTCCCATGAGAACAGCGTCGACCGGAACGCTGTAGTCCGGGCCCACGAAGTTGCGGCTGACGAGCAGTACCGCCCCGTCGGGAAGCTGGTACCAGGCTTCATCGAGTTGGAGACCGTCGGCGCTCATGTGAGAGTGTTGACAGAGCACCGCTCCGGGGGGCAGAAGGGGGCCTACCAGGGCGGCGAAGGCGGCGCTACCTAGCCCGTCCTTCTCGGCCAGCAGTTCGGGTGGTTGAGCAGGTACCGACGCACCGTCCGCCGGGCCGACCTGGCTCGCGAACCAGTCCTCGAGACTGACGTCCAGGAACACCCTTCGGTCGGCCCTGGC
>CBDUUY010000002.1:0-30485 GCA_965370535.1 uncultured bacterium | reverse complement strand
TCTCGAACTGACAGTTGCGCTGATGCTGGCCGTCGTGTTCATGGTGGCGGTGGCTGGCACCATGCGCGGCGCCCTCACTGCATCGCGCTCCAACCGGTTCCGCCAGGAAGCCACCGCGATGGCGATGCAGAGCTTCGAGCACGCTCGTGGTCTGGGGTGGGACTCCCTGGCCATGGACGAGATCGATCCACCTGCCCCGATGATCGACCCCGAGACGGGTGTGCTGCTCCACTACGGGAGCGGCTTGGGCTCCGATGAGAACCTGCTGGTCTGTGCCACCGGGCAGTTGGCCCCCAAGACGGTGATGACCGTGGAGGACATCACGTACACCACATGGACCTATGTGACCAAGGTCAACGCATCGCTGCGGCGGGTAGTCGTGCTGGTGACCTGGGAGATGGAGGGTGGGACTTTCACCCAGCGATCCGACAGCGTGATCTCGGTGGTGTCGGCAGGTGGGATCACCGCCGTGGACCAACCGATCTTCCCAGAAGCGGCGATCGTGGCGACCGGCAACGTCGCCCTGCACCCTGGGTCGACATCGAGCAATCCGCCGACGGCCCACAGCGCATCGATCTGACTCAACGAGAGCTTCTCGAACCTCGATGCGGTGGTGGACGGTGACATCGTGGCGGGCGGCGTGGTCACCGCCACACCCCTCCGTGCACGGGACGATCGAGCAGAACGCCGGCAGCCCGGTCAATGTGCCCGACATCGTGGATATCGAGCAGTGGCGCGCCGCCCAGCGAACGACTGCCCAGAGCGGAACGTCCTTCTTCGGCAACCTGGTCCTCGCCGACACCACCATCACGGCCCCGTACTACGTGCAGGGGACCCTGGAGTTGCAGGGCAACGTCCACATCGATGGCACCGGCCCGGTGTATGCCACCGGGATGATCAGGCTGCAGGCCAATGCCCTGGTCACCGCCGACGGGGCACACCTCGTGTCGGACTCTGTGGTGCAGTTCGAGACCGGCTCCGAATGGAGGGTGAGCGAGGTCACCTCGGCAGGGGTGATCTCCTTCGCCGTCAACCAGCAGGCAATGACCCTCTACGGGGGTGAGAGCGGAACCATCCAGGGACTGGCCTATGCGCCCTACGGCGGCCTGACACTGCAGGGGACCAAGGCGTGGCACGGCGCCCTGGTGGCCCACGGCGCCGGCGGCCTCGGCTGGGTCGACATGGCGGGAGGGGCCTGGATCGAATACCCGGCGAATCTGCTTCCAACCACCGGATTGGTGGCTGCGCTGCGGCCGCCACCGGTGCCCGTCGTCTGCGGCTGAGGTCAAGTTGCCACCCACTTCCAGCCGATACCACGAGAAGGACCCAGACGACGGAAGCCAAATGCCGCGCCGCACCCGGCGGAGGGACCTGCTCCAGGGCTCGGCGGGATTTTCGGTGATCGAATTGTCGATAGCGCTCGCCGGTCTGCTCGTGGTCTCATCGGTGATGATGTCGTTCTTCGTCGGCGTCGCCAGGGTGGATGGGGTGCACACGGCCGACGACACCGCTCTCGAGCAGTTGCGGGACGCCCGCCAGCGGATGAGCCGGGATATCCGGGAGGCGCGCCGGTTCTATGCCACGTGGCCGCTCGGGTTCACCGTCTGGTTGGACGCCGGATGGGACGAGGTGATCGATGCCGGCGAGTTGGTCACCTGGTCGGTGGATGAGGCAGGCAATCTGCGGCGATCGGTAGGGGAGGCCTCCCGCATCGAGGCCGGGGGCATCTCCTTGTCCGAGTCCTACTTCACATTTGATTCCACGATGCCCGGCAGCGTCACCTCCATGCAGATGCATCTGGTGGTGGTCGTCGGGAGGCCGGGCGACGGAGCGGCGGCCGGGACCAGGGCGCTCGACACCGAGATCACACTGAGGAATGTGCCATGACCTCACGACCGGCCATCCTCGGCAGACTGAAAGACGATGAACGAGGTATGGCGATCGCTTCGGCGATGTTCCTCGGCCTCGCTGTGGTCATGCTGACCTCGTTGGTGTCCGTGCGGGCGTTCCGCCAGAGCGGCACCGTCGATGGCGACGCCCGTTGGGAACAGGCGGTGCATGTGGCCGAGTCGGGTCTCGACGACGGCCTGGTTCGTATGCACGAGAACGAGGCCTACACCACCGGTGAGGTCATGCCCGACGGCTTCGACTCCCCTGAGGACGCCAGGGCATGGATCCTGGCTGGGGCCGACGCCCGGCCGGCCGATGACGTCGTCGTCACACCGGGTGGTGAATACGTGGTGGTCCGCCCCGCCAACGCGGCCGCGGTGTTCTCCATCGGATATGTGCCGGCCCGCGAGGCCGACATCCGTCGGACCCGCGTCGTGCACGCCATGATCGGGGAAGCGGTTGTCAACGGCGGGTGGTCTGCGCGGTACGCGGTGCTGACCGGTGGGTCACTGGCGATGAGCGGCAATCCGACCATCTTGAGCGGCGCCACAGTCGGCGCCCACACCAACGGGTTCCTGGATGTGCGGGGCAGCGTGTTCGTGGACGGCTGCCTGGGCGCATCGGATGGATTCCGGATCGTCGGGTCGATGAACCAGGACGTGGGGTGCGGGCTTCCGGGGGTGCAGGCCCCGGTGGAGATTCCCACCATCGACGTTCGGTCGTTCTGGCCGTTCAGTGAGTACGACCTGTGTCCCAGCGGCACCGTCAAGGCCGGGCCGGCTCACCCCACCCACGGGCACACGGCCGCCAATGCACCCTGCACAGGAGCGACACTTGCTGCCGATGCCGGCGCCAATGCCTTCCGCGGCTGGAGTTTCAAGGGGTGTTGCGACGACAAACTCGAAGCCGAGTGGCAGCACGAGAGCCAGGCAGTCTATGACGGCGTCTACTACATCTATCAGGGCTCGGCCAAACTGGGGAGCAGTCCCGGTTCGATCTTCGATCCGTGGGAGGTGACCCTGCTGGTGGAGGGGATCGGGTCGTGCCCCGGCATCACCGGGGGAGACATAGACATCAGCGGCAGTCCGTCGATGGCTCCCTACGGGGACACGAAGAACCTGCTGATGGCCGCCGGCCGTGACATCGACATCTCGGGGAGCCCCAATCTGACGGAGTTGATCGCAGCCCACGAGCAGATCAGCAACTCCGGCAGCCCGGTGGGGGTCGAGACTGCTCTGGTGGCCGAACTGGACTGCGACTCGGTAGACGACTTCATCGACGAAACCGAGATCTCAGGCAACCTGATGATCACCAACACCGGGCCGATCTCGTCGCCTTTCCCCGGTTCGGAGAACATCCCGGTGGTGGCGGGCTGGGGCGAGTTGTAGGGACACCGCTGGTGACTAGTCAATGAGCGCCCGGACGATGATGCTCCGAAGAGGTCAAGTCTCCTCGCTCGCGGGTCGATTCAATAGCAGGGGCGGCGATCGCCGCCCGACCGAAGGTGACAGACAGATCGATCGACCCATGCTCGAGCAATACACATCAGAGACCCACAGGTCCGGTGGTGATTACGGCCGACGCATCCTTGCCGGTGGCGCCGAGGCCGGGTTCACCCTCGCCGAGAGCCTGGTCTCGATGATGCTCGTCATGCTGTTCTTCGTGACGTTCACGATCAGCGTCGCCGGAGCGCTCAGGGGATCGCGGAACAATCGCCTCACCCAGACGGCCACGGTGGTCGTGACAGAGCACCTCGAAGCCGTTCGCGGTCTCGCCTGGCTCGAGGTAGGGATGACGGAAGTAGATCCTGTCGCTCCGATGCTCGATGACGATGGTCTGTTGCTTCTGGCTGCCGAGGCCGGCCTGGAGGCCGACGAGGCGCTGATGGTGTCGGCGTACGGGATCATCAGCCCGAAGGTGGTCGAGGTGGTGGAGGGCACGGAGTACACCGTGTGGACCTACGTCACATCGGCGCCTCGCGGGCTCCTCAGGGTGACGGTATTGGCGGCCTGGGAGTTCACCGACGACCCGAAGACCTTCCGGTCGTCCACCCTCGTGGCCGAGCCGGCAGGAGGGTGATGCCGGTGCTGAGACTCATGAAGCGATTGCTGCGAACAGAGGGTGGTGTCTCCCTGATCGAACTGGCGATTGCGATGTTCGTGTCGGCTCTCATGGCCTCGTTGATGCTCTCGTGGATATTCTCGATCGCCGCCGTCGACGATCTCCATCTCGCCGACGACCAGGCCGTCCAGGACTTGCGATTGGCCAAAGACGAGATCACGAGGGAACTCCGCAGGGCGACCGCCGTTCTGGCAGCGGAAACCAACTCGTTCACGATCTGGATCGATGGCGATCACGACGAGGTGCAACTGCCCGAGGAACTCGTGACCTGGGAGATCGATCCGGGAGGGGAGCTCATTCGTACCCTGGGTGATGGATCGAGTGTGGTGAGGTTGTTCTCCCTGTCCACCGCGGACAGCGGGTTCGTCTACGACGACGCAAGTCTTGCGGCAATCAGGTCGGTCGAGATCACCTTGACGGTCCTCGTGGATGCCCCCCGCGGGGAAGACGGGGTCCGGTCGCTCACGACGGAAATCAGCTTGAGAGGTGTGTCATGAGTTCGAAGCGCTGCAACCGACGGAGCCTGCTCGGAGACCAGCGTGGTGCGGCGATCGCCATGGTCCTGTTGATCGGATCTGTGCTGGTGGTGCTGACCGGTGTGGTCGTGACCCGGGGGATGCGACAGATGGGGACCACCAGCGGTGACGCCCGGTGGGAACAGGCACTCAACGTTGCCGAAGCCGGCATGGAGTACGCGATCAACGAGCGCAACGTCGACTCCGAATATGCGACGGGCGAGACCGTGCCCACTTTCGCCGACCGGACAGAGGAGCGCGAGTGGGCCATAGCCGCGGCAGCCGGTAACCCGGTCGTTGCGACCCCGGAGGGGGAGTTCGCCGTGATCGTTGCAGAATCCGATCAGGTCCTGTACTCCGTGGGGTACGTCCCGGCCCGGGGTGCTGAGGGCGTCCGTACCCGCGTCGTCAGGCGCGAGTACGAGACGGCCCGGTTCACGGCGGCGAACGGTTTGCTCGTCGGCGGGGACGCCGACCTCGAGGCCAACACTATCGTCGATGACCCCGACGGTGAGAACGCCACCGTCTACGTCAACGGCGAAGTGACGGTCGGCGTAAACACAGTCGTTGACGGGTGTGTCCTGTCTTCGGTGACCGTTATCCCTGAGACGGCGGACTGCCCGGCCAGTCCGGTTGCCCCCGCGTGGATGCCTTCGATTCGGGTGCGGCCCTACTACGCCTTCGCAACGACGGCGCTGTGTGCCGATGGGACGGCCCGGGGTGGGCCGGTCCATCCGAGCTTCCCCGATCCTACCCCAGAGACCCCGTGCGATCCCGCCGATCCCATCCTGCCGTCTCTGGATTGGAAGTTCCTAGCGAACAAGAACTCCTGGAATGCCACGGACTTCTTCCAGTCCGGGGTGATCTACCTGTACGGCACCAACTTCGATGGCGGACTGGGCAAGATGCCTCAGAACAAGGTGGCCGAGATCACGCTACTTGCAGAGCGGAGTTCCCGGTCGTGCCTGGTCGATGCCGGTGGCCACATCAGCCTGAGCGCCGGCTCCTACATCAGATACCATCCATCACTCGCCGTGTACGAGACGGCGCTCATTGCCGAGGGTGACATCCTCTATCGCGGTGGAGCGACGGTCATCGGTGCCGTCATGGCCGGGGAGCAGATCGACTACTCCGGTGGGCCGGAATCCTGGGGCCCGATCATCGCTACAGATGAGTGCGACTCGCTCGATTCTCCTGTGTCCTCCACGGTGCTGGTGGGTGGCGCGTTTGTCTCGTTCTCGGGAGAGTTGGAAACCCTTCTCGTCGTCGGCATCCAACCCACCGACTGGGACGAGATGTAGTAGGGAACCGGGAGACGGTGCCGGGTCCCTAATCTGGCCGGGTGCAGATATACACGGCGCCGCTCTGGCTGGCGGTCACCAATTGTTACGTGATCTCCGGGGACGGAGCCACCGGGGTCATCGTGGACGCCCCGCCCGACCTGCCCGCCGTCAAACGTATCGTGGAAGAGGCCGGGGTGGTCCCGGTGGCGCTGCTGGCCACCCACGGCCACGTCGACCACATCGGAGGGGCCGGGGGAGTGGTGCGGGAGTACTCGCTGACCGGCTATCTGCACCCCGACGACGACTGGCTGGCCATGGACCCCGTCAGCCAGTTGCGGACGATGTTCGGAATGGATCTTGCAGGCGATTTTGCGCCTCCAGACCGCTACCGGCACCTGGCCCACGGCCAGGTGCTGGAGTTGGCGGGGCTGTCCGCCACGGTGCTCCACACCCCCGGTCACACTCCCGGCCACTGCTGCTTCCACGTGCCCGACGAGGGGGTGCTCTTTTCGGGTGATCATTTGTTCGCAGGGTCTATCGGGCGGACCGACCTGCCCGGCGGCGACTACGACACGCTGATGGATTCGATGGGGCGGCACATCGTCCCGCTGCCTCCGGAGACGGACGTACTCTCGGGACACGGCCCCGCCACTACCATCGCCACGGAACTGAGCACCAACCCCTTCCTGGGTGAATTCCGACCGTGATCCCCCGAGCCCCCAAAGGCACCGACGACATCTTTCCCCCCGCTTCCGAGCGGTGGCGGATGCTGTTGCGCGCCTTCGAGGACCTTGCGGGCCGATTCGGCTACGGACTCACGATGACCCCGGTATTCGAGGCGACCGAGTTGTTCTCGCGGGGTGTCGGCGAGGAGACCGAGGTCGTCGAGAAGCAGATGTACACATTCGATGACAAGGCGGGCAGGTCGCTGACCCTGCGGCCCGAGGCGACCGCCTCGGTGATGCGGGCCTATCTGGCTGCGGGCATGCAGGGGGTCTTCAAAGGCTTCTACAGCGGACCGATGTTCCGCTACGAGCAGCCGCAGTCCGGCCGGCGCCGTCAGTTCTATCAGGTGGGTGTCGAGTACCTGGCCGAGTCTTCACCGGACGCCGATGTGGAGGTGATCGAGATCGGCTACCGGCTGTTGGAGTTGATAGGGATCACCGATGTCACGGTGCGCCTCAACTCGATCGGGGACCCCGCCGACCGGACCGAGTACCGGGAGACGTTGGTCGCGTACCTCGAAGAGCGGACCGACGCGCTGTCCGACGACGCCAGGCGGCGTATCGGCACCAATCCGCTGCGGGTACTCGACAGCAAGGCCGATGCGGAGGTCGTGGCCGATGCCCCGGCGCCTCTCGACTCGCTGGGTGATGAGGCGGGAGAGCACTTCGCAGGGGTCAGGGCCGGCCTGGAGCGGCTGGGAATCCCCTTCGAGATCGCACCACGGTTGGTGCGCGGCCTCGACTACTACAACCGCACGGTCTTCGAGTACGTGTCCGCCTCATACGGCGCCGCCCAGGACGCCCTGGGTGGAGGGGGCCGATACGACTCGCTCGCCGAGATGTTGGGCGGGCCCCCGGTGACGGCAGTCGGCCTTTCGATGGGGATCGATCGCATCATCTTGGCGATGCCGGAGACACCTGCCCGGGGCATGGACGTGTTCGTAGTGGTGGCCGACCCCGATCGCAGGCCCGAGGCTCTCGACATGGTCGCCTCGTTGCGCGCCGCGGGGTTGCGAGCCGACATGGACCTGGGGTCCCGTTCGCTCAAAGCCCAGTTCAAGGTGGCAGGACGGAGGTCGGCAGCGATGGTCGCCGTCGTCGGTGACGAATGGGCGGCCGGCGAGGTGACCGTGCGGAGGATGTCGGATGGCGAGGAGAGCCGCGTGCCGATAGAGGAGGTGGCCGCATGGGTGACCAGTCGTTGAGGAGTGACCACGCGGGCGACCTGAGGACCGGCGATACCGGACGCGAGATCCGGTTGGCAGGGTGGGTCGCATCGCGCCGGGACCTGGGCGGTGTGTACTTCCTGCTGATCAGGGACGCATCGGGGGTCGCACAGGTGGTGATAGACCCTCAGGCCGATCCGGTTGCAGGCGAGATCGCCAGGGGCCTGCGCGACGAGTACTGCATCACCGTCACAGGGACGGTCCGGGAGCGCCCCGATGGAACCGTCAACCCCGACATGGCGACCGGGGAGATCGAAGTCCTCGCATCCGGGGTGACCGTGCTCAGCCCTGCCGATCCGCTGCCATTCCAGATCGATGATCGTGCCGAGGCCGACGAGGCGCGCCGCCTCGAGTACCGCTACCTAGACCTGCGCCGTCCCCGGGTGGCCGCCAACCTGGTCGCCAGGTCCAGGGGCATCTCCAGCATGCGCCGCTCCATGGAGTCTCAGGGATTCCTCGAAGTCGAGACTCCCACCCTCATCCGCTCCACCCCCGAGGGAGCCCGCGACATGTTGGTGCCCAGTCGGCTGCGCAAGGGGTCGTTCTACGCCCTGCCGCAATCACCCCAGTTGTTCAAGCAGTTGCTGATGATCGGCGGGGTCGAGCGCTACTACCAGATCGCCCGCTGCTACCGGGATGAGGATTTCCGGGCCGACCGCCAGTTGGAGTTCACCCAGTTGGACATCGAGGGCGCCTTCTGGGGCCAGGACGATGTGCTGGCCACCATCGAAGCCGTGATGGTCGAGGTGGTCGGTGACCTGCGCGGCATCGAGTTGCAGACCCCCTTCCCGCGGCTCACCTACCGCGAGTCGATAGAGAGGTACGGCACCGACAAGCCCGACACCCGCTTCGGGATGGAGATTCGGGATCTCGGCGAGGTGTTCGGATCCACCGGGTTCAAGGCGTTCTCCGGGGTGCTGGCAGGCGGCGGCGTGGTGCGCGGCATCAATGCAGGGCCGCTCGGCCTGAGCCGATCGGGCCTCGACTCTCTCGGTGAGATCGCCAGAGAGGCCGGGGCCAAGGGGTTGGCCTGGCTGGTGGTCGATGACGACGGCTCGCTTCGGTCGCCGATCACCAAGTTCCTGGACGAGACCGAGATCGAAGGGCTCAAGGAGGCATTTGCGGCCGGGTCGGGGGACACCCTGCTGGTGGTGGCCGACGGTGAGGAGATCGCCGCACCGGTCCTGGACCGTTTGCGCCGGCATCTGGGCCGCCCCGACGGCCAGGACGATCTGAACTTCCTGTGGGTCGTCGATTTCCCGGTTTTCGAGAAGAACCCCGATGGATCGCTGGCACCCGCTCACCATCCCTTTACCGCCCCACACGATGTCGAGGAGATGGCAGACGACCCGGAGCACGCCCTCTCCAGGGCCTACGACCTGGTCCTCAACGGCTCCGAACTGGGCTCGGGCAGCGTGAGGATTCACGATCCTGCGGTGCAGCGGAAGGTCTTTCAGGTCCTGGGCATAGAGGAAGATGAGGCCGAGAGCCGGTTCGGGTGGTTCCTCGAGGCGCTCCGCTACGGCACACCGCCCCACGCGGGGTTCGCCGTGGGGATCGACCGGCTCATCTCGATCCTTCAGGATGAGCCCAACATCCGCGAGATAATCCCGTTCCCCAAGACCCAGACCGGGGTGGACCCGTTGAGCGCTTCACCGACGCCGGTGGCCGACACTCAGTTGGGGGAACTCGGACTCGAACTGCTGCCCGGGGTGAGGGCGGCTGCCGAGGAGGAGGCCGGGGAGCCAGCCTCGGACGGATGATGGACGACCTGTTCGCCGAGGAGCGGGCCGCCCGCCGCAGGACGGCCGAGCCGCTGGCGGCCAGGATGCGGCCCCGCAACCTGGCCGAGGTGGCGGGCCAGCCTCACCTACTCGGACCTGATGCCGCCTTCGCATCGATGATCAGGGCGGGCCGGCCGGTGTCCATGATCCTGTGGGGGCCGCCGGGTACGGGCAAGACCACGCTTGCTCATCTGGTGGCAGAGGAGACAGAGGCCGCCTTCAACGCGCTGTCGGCCACCGCGGCCGGGGTCAAGGACGTGCGCCGGGTGCTGGCCGAAGCCACCAGGCGTCTCGAAGAGTCGAGCGCCAGGACCGTGCTGTTCCTCGACGAGATCCACCGTTTCAACAAGGCGCAGCAGGATGCCCTGTTGCCCGGTGTCGAGACCGGTGTGGTGATCCTGGTGGGAGCCACCACCGAGAACCCGTTCTTCGAGGTCAATTCGCCGCTGATCAGCAGGGCATCGCTGTTCCGCCTGGAGCCACTGGGACCCGATGACATCGAGGCTCTCCTGATCAGAGCGATGGAGGACACAGAACGGGGCCTGGGGGACAGGGGCCTGATCCTGGACCCCGAAGCGGCATCCACGCTGGCCGAGCGCAGCGGTGGCGACGCGCGCCTCGCCTACAACGCCCTCGAATTGGCGGCGGTGATCGTCGAGGGAAGGGGCGGCGACACCATCGACGTCGGTGCGGTCGAGGAGGCTCTGCAGCGGCGCATCATTCGCTACGACAAGAAAGGCGACCAGCACTACGACGTGATCTCGGCGTTCATCAAGAGCATCAGGGGTTCCGATCCCGATGCGGCCGCCTACTGGCTGGCCATGATGCTCGATGCCGGTGAGGATCCCGAGTTCATTGCCAGGCGGATGATGATCCTGGCATCGGAGGACATCGGCCTGGCCGATCCCGCCTCGTTGTCGGTCGCAGTAAACGCCGCCAGAGTGCTTGCCTACGTTGGGCTTCCCGAGGCTTCTTTTGCCCTTCACCAGGCGGCGCTGTACCTGGCGTCGGCGCCGAAATCCGATTCGGTGAAGCGGGCGATGGCGGAGGCCCATCGGGCTGTGGAGGAGACACCGGGGGCGACGGTGCCTCCGCATCTTCGTTCCACCGGGTACCGGGGTGCCGAGGCGCTGGGGCACGGGGATGGGTACCTGTATCCGCACGATCACCCGGGCGGCATCGTGCCCCAGCAGTATCTGCCGGATGACGCCGAAGGGCGCGTCATCTTCCGGCCGGGCAGGGAGGGTTACGAGGAACGACTGGCCGAACGACTCGCCGAGATCGACCGCCGCATGGGGCGCCGGGAATCCAGGGAGTGATTATCCTGCCGCTCATGCCAGGGCACCTGTGGTTCAGCCATGGTTGGAACGCGTCCGTGAGGAGTGGCCGATGACGGTCTCCACCGGTTCGGGAGTCCGGCGCGCCTTCCTCGAGTTCTTCCATGAGAGCGACCACACGATCGTGCCCTCGGCCTCGCTGATCCCGGTGGACCCCACACTTCTGCTGGTGAACGCAGGAATGGTCCCCTTCAAGCCCTACTTCCTTGGGGAGGATCCGCCCCCGTACAAGCGGGCCGTCACCTCGCAGAAGATCGTCCGCACCATAGACATCGACATCGTCGGCACCACCTCGCGCCACGCGACGTTCTTCGAGATGCTGGGCAACTTCTCCTTCGGGGACTACTTCAAGGAACTGGCGATCCCACTGGCCTACGAGTTCGTGACCGAGAGGCTCGGCCTGGATCCGGAGACGCTGTGGTACACGATCTACGAGGACGACGACGAGGCCGCCGAGATCTGGATCGACGGGGTGGGGGTGCCCGCCGACCGGGTGCAGCGGGGCGGGGTCGCCGACGGGACGTTCTGGCAAATGGGGGTGCCGGGCCCGTGCGGGCCGTCGTCGGAGGTCTTCGTGGATAGGGGCCCGGCCTTCGGTCCGGAGGGAGGGCCCATCGGGACGGGCGAGATCGGCGAGCACCGTTTCATCGAGATCTGGAATCTGGTCTTCATGCAGAACATCCAGGATGAGCCGTACCACGTCATCGGGGATCTGCCCTCCAAGAACATCGACACCGGCATGGGCCTCGAACGAGTAGCGATGCTGCTGCAGGGGGTCGGGACGATATTCGACACCGACCTGGTGCGGCCGATCCTGGCCACCGGTGAGCGGCTCACCGGCGCCCGCTACGGCAAGGATGAACGCACCGATGTGGCACTGCGGATTGTGGCCGACCACGGTCGGGCCATCACCTTCCTGATCTCGGACGGAGTGGTGCCATCCAACGAGGGCAGGGGCTATGTGCTCCGCAGGCTGATCCGGCGGATGGTCCGCCATGCCTGGAGCCTGGGTGCCCGCGAGGTGGTGACCCCGGCGCTGATCGGCACCACCGTCGAAGTGATGGGCGACGGTTACCCGGCGATCGCGGCCGGGCGTGACGGCATCGTGGAGATGGCAGAGCGCGAGGAGCGCAAGTTCCGCAAGACGCTCGATGCCGGATACCAGTTGATCGACGATCACCTGGCAGGCATGGAAGACGGGTCGGCCATGGAAGGCGAGGTCGCCTTCAAACTGCACGACACCTACGGGTTCCCGATCGAACTGACGGAGGAGATCACCGCCGAACGGGGCATCGCCGTGGACCGTGACGGGTTCGATGCCGAGATGGCGGCCCAGCGAGATCGGGCCAGATCCGCTCGCAAGGCCGCCGTGGGCGGCGAGGCCGCACCTGTGTACCGGTCCGTGTACGACGCCACAGGGCCCACCGAGTTCACCGGCTATGAGAGCACCAGAGGCACCGGGCGCATCCTCAGCATCCTCAGGGAAGGTGAGCCCGTCGAGGCGGCTGCTCAGGGCGAGCAGGTCGAGGTGTTCCTGGATCGAAGCCCCTTCTACGCAGAAGCCGGAGGCCAGGTGGGTGACACCGGCCGCATCATCACCGAGACCGGGTCGATGCGGGTGGACGACACCCAGTTCGCCGTTCAGGGCCTCAACGGCCATCGCGTCGAGGTCGTCGAGGGGACCGTCCGGGTGGGTCAGGACGCCACAGCGGAGGTGGACGACGCTCGTCGGGAGAGGATTCGCAAGTCGCACACCGGCACCCATCTGCTCCACTGGGCGCTCCGTACGGTGCTCGGGTCCCATGTGCAGCAAGCCGGGTCGCTGGTGACCGACGGACGGTTCCGTTTCGATTTCAGCCACTATGCGGCGGTCGAGCACGATGCCCTGGCCGAGGTGGAGCAGATCGCCAACGAACGGGTCATGGAGAACGCCACCGTGCAATCCTTCGAGGTGGGCCGCCAGGAGGCCGAGGAGATGGGTGCGCTGGCCTTCTTCGGCGACAAGTACGGCGATCGGGTGCGGGTGGTGCAGGCGGGCACCTACAGCCGGGAGTTGTGCGGCGGCACTCACGTGCCATCCACAGGCCAGGTGGGCCCGTTGGTGGTGGTCGGAGAGTCGTCGATCGGCTCCAACCTGCGGCGCATAGAGGCCTTTACGGGCAGCACGGCGTACGGCTACGTCAGCGAGATGCGACGGAGGCTCGAGGACACCGCTGCCGCCTTGCGCACCAGGCCCGACCAGGTGGTGCAGGCCGCCGTGTCACTGGCCGAGCGTTCCGCCGGGCAGGAGGCCAGGATCGAGGCATTCGAGGCTCAGGCCCGCTCCGGTCTCGCCGCCGGGCTGCTCGATGGAGCCGAAGAGGTCGGAGGGGCCCGCCTCGTGGTGGCGGCCGCCCCCGGGCTCTCTCCAGATGAATTGCGGGCGCTGGCCATTCAGGTTCGGGATCTCCTCGGCAGTGGCATCGCCGTGCTCGGGGCCGCCCGGGAGGGAAAGGGCGGTCTCGTCGGGGTGGTGACGGCCGATCTGGTGGCGGAGGGGATCTCTGCAGGTGACCTGATCGCAGGGCCGGCCCGGATCATGGGTGGCGGCGGCAGTCGCGACCCGGAGTTGTCGCAAGCCGGAGGGCCTCAGGGCGACAGACTTCCCGAAGCGCTGGAGGCTGCCGGGGAGGCCGGGATGGCGGCCTTGAGGAACCGATCGTGACCCGCATCGTCGGACTCGATCCCGGCGCGGTTCGCATCGGTGTCGCCGTCAGTGATCCTCTGTTCCTGACCGCCCAGCCGTACGGGAACCTGGATGCCGTCGCCTCCGACCTGGATGGCCGACTACGGGACCTCGCCGACGAGACGGGGGCGGAGCGATTTGTCGTCGGGCTGCCGATTGGCCTGGACGGGAAGGAAGGGGCCGCAGCCGGGGCGGCCAGGGACCTGGCGGATCGGGTGGCGGAGGCCACCGGACTTCCGGTAGACCTCTACGACGAGCGTTTCAGCACCGTGACGGCCGAGCGAGCCCTCATGTCGGCGGGGGTGCGGCGCAAGCGGCGCAAGGACGTCAGGGACAGGGTGGCCGCCGCCGTATTCCTGCAGGCCTACCTGGACGGGCGCCGGTGAGCCACCACGAGGGGTACCCCGGGCAGGGCCGGCCCAGGCGCCTGTGGGCGGCAGGCAGATGGGTGATCGTTGCCGGCCTGGTGGTTGGATCATTGGTCCTGGGAGTGGTGGGGATGCGGGTGCTGGTCGGGTACGTGGGGGATGTGATCGGTACCGACCAGGCCACCATCGCCGGCGGTATCCCGGTGCAGGTGGAGGTGCTGCCCGGATCCAGCGCCAGGCAGATCGGGGACCTGCTGGCTGAGGCCGGAGTGGTGGAATCGGCGGGGGAGTTCGATCGTCATGTGCGCGATGCCGGTGTCAGCAATCATCTCCAGGCGGGGGTCTACGACCTGACCACCGGGATGCATGTCGGGGACGTCACCGCGCTGCTCGTGGAGGGGCCCGACAAGGGCGAGGTATACCGCATCACTGTCATCGAGGGGTTGACGGTCGCTCAGACGTTGCAGTCGATCTCGCGGCAAACCGATTTCACCGTCGTCGAATTGGAGACGGCTCTGCTCTCGGGGGGGATCGCCTCCAGCCTTCTGCAGGGCCTTCCGTCGGAACCGGCCGACTGGGAGGGTTTGCTCTTTCCCGACACCTATGAGTTCGCTGCTGACGCCAGCCCTGCCGATGTGCTCTCGAGACTGGCCGTCACAGCGGAGGAGCGGGTGGCTTCGGTGGATTGGACGGTGCTGGAGGAGAGGGGCCTGACGCCTTACGACGGGGTCATCATCGCCTCGATGATCGAACGTGAGGTGCTGCTCGACGAGGAGAGGCCGCTCATCGCCAGCGTCGTCTTCAACCGTCTGGACGAGGGCATGCTCCTGCAGATCGATGCCACAGTGCTGTATGCGATCGGGGGCGGCACCGAGGTCACGTTCGACGACCTCGAAGTGGACTCCCCATACAACACCTACCGGTACCCGGGCCTGCCTCCCACTCCGATCGCCGGGGCGCGGCTGGCCTCGCTGGTGGCCGCGGCCACACCGGCGGAGACCGACTACCTCTACTACGTGTTGACCGACGCGGACGGCACCCACAGCTTCACCAACGACTTCGACGAGTTCCTGCGTCTTCAGGAGCAGGCTCGTCTCGATGGTGTCATTCCGTGAGGCTGGTCCTCCTCGGAGACCCGGTCGCCCACTCCCGATCGCCTGCCATCCAACGAGCCGCACTGGCTGCCGCCGGACTATCCGGTTCCTACGAAGCCCGCCGTGTGAGCCATCGCGGGCTGCTCGATGCCGTCGCTGATCTGAAGGAAGGGAGGATCGACGGCGCAAACATCACGATGCCTCACAAGTCGGCTGCGGCTGCGGCTGCCGACCTCGCCGACGGAGTGGTCGCCGCCACGGGGGCGGCCAACACGCTGCGCCGGGGGTGGTCGCCCGACGGGCCCAACGTGGAAGCCACCAATAACGATGTCGCAGGCTTGACGGCGGCCGCCGACGCAGCCGGGATCCCCCGGGAGGCGCCGGTGCTGGTGTTGGGAGCGGGCGGTGCCGCAGCCGCAGCCGTGGTGGCCTTCGGGGAGCGTTCGGTCAGTCTGTCCGCCCGGCGACCCGGAGCGGTGGGGGAGTTGGCCCTGCGAACGGGGGCACCGGTGCCGTCCTGCCGATGGGGGGAGGCCGTGGATGGGGCAGTGGTGATCAATGCCACGCCGCTCGGCATGTATGGGGAATCACTGCCGGAGGATCTCCTCGAGGTGGCGGCAGGGCTGATCGACATGGCATACGGCGATCGTGTCACCCCTGCGGTACAGAAGGCCCGGGACCTGGGCATCCCGGCCGCAGACGGGTTGCACGTGCTGGTGGCCCAGGCTGCCGCTTCCTTCTTCTGGTGGACGGGTGTTCCCGCTCCGCTGAATGTGATGCTCCAGGCTGCCGGGGGCGGTTGATCGGGAACCTCAAGGGACTTCTGCAGCGTGCCGACATAGCACCGTAGGCACACGATATGAAGGAGTCCGATTGCCTCCCCGCAGCGACCACTTCGGTTTGATGCTGCTCGAAGAAGGCCTGGTCACCAGGCACGACCTGGAACGTGCCCAGGAACGCCAGGCGGAGACCGGCGAGACCCTGTCGCGCGTGCTCGTGGACGAAGAGATGGTGGGAGAGGACGACCTGGTCAAGGTGCTCGCCCGGCACGTCGGCGTCGAGTTCGTCGACCTGGCAGAGGTCGCCATCGACCCCTCGGCGGCAGCGCTCATTCCTGAGGCCCTGTCCAGGCGACACACGGTCATCCCGATCGGCTTCGAGGGGGAGCGATTGGTCGTCGCCCTGGCCGACCCGGGCAACGTACTGGTGGTGGACGACATTCGCGCGATCACCGGGTTGCCGGTCGTCCTCAAGGTGGGGACACGGTCCGATATCGAGGATGCGATCCGCAGGGCCAATCGCCTAGATGACTCCATCGCCGACCTCAAGGACCTGATCGACGATGACGAGGAGGATGACCTCTCTCAGATCGAGGCCGCCGTCGAGGAGGCCCCGATCGTCAAGTTGGTCAACACCCTCGTGAGCAGGGCGATCAACGAGCGCGCTTCCGACATCCACATCGAGCCTGCCGAGCGGGACCTGCGGGTCCGGTTCCGCATCGACGGCGTACTCCACGAGGTCATGACCACGCCGAAATCGGTTACGGGAGCGGTGGTGAGCCGACTCAAGATCATGGCCGAGCTCGATATCGCGGAACGACGGATACCCCAGGACGGCCGGGTGAGTCTCCGGGTCAGGGGCCGTCAGATCGATCTGAGAGTGGCGACCCTGCCGACGATCTACGGCGAGAAAGTAGTCCTCCGAATCCTCGACAAGGATGATGCCATCCTGGCGCTGCCCGACCTCGGCTTCCTTCCCGAGTCCCTGGCCCGTTTTGAGGAGTCCTACACCAAGCCGTACGGAGCCATCCTGGTGACCGGCCCCACCGGTTCGGGGAAGACCACCACGCTGTACAGCACCCTGAACATCGTCAACCGGGAAGATCGCAACATCATCACGGTGGAGGACCCCGTCGAGTACCGGTTGCCCGGGATCATCCAGGTCCAGGTGAACCGCAAGGCCGGCCTGGTGTTCGCCAACGCCCTCAAGGCGATTCTCCGGTCGGACCCCGATGTGGTCCTGATCGGAGAGGTGCGCGACGGCGAGACCGCCAAGACCGCCATCGAGGCGGCGCTGACTGGGCACCTGGTGCTGACCACACTCCATACCAACGACGCAGCTTCGAGCATCGGCCGCCTGATCGACATGGGGGTCGAGGCATACCTGGTCTCATCGGCTCTGGATTCGATCGTGGCCCAGCGATTGGCCCGACGAATCTGTGATCGGTGCCGCCAACCTCGTGAGGCCACCCCGGAGATGTTGGTGAAGATGGGAATGGACCCCGACGAAGGCCCGGTCACGGTCTACGACGCGGTCGGATGCAAAGCCTGCTCGGACACCGGGTACCGGGGCAGGGTGTGCGTCAATGAGGTGCTGCTGGTCAGCGAGGAGATCCAGCGCATGGCGGTTGAACGGCGCCCCTCCGACGAGATCAAGAAGATCGCCGTGGAACAGGGCATGCTCACCCTGCGCCAGGACGGCATGGAGAAAGTCAGGCTCGGAATGACCACCCTCGAAGAAGTTCTGCGGGTGGTCGTGTGATGCAGGGGGCTCTGCGATGAACGAGGTGACACGGCAACTGGGCCGGATCCTGGTCGATCGGCATCTGCTGACCGATGAAGAGTTGACGGAGCACGCCGCCGTGGCAGAGGCCACAGGCACTCCGCTGCCCACCGTCCTGGCCGAACAATTGCCCGATGGCAGGGAGACGGTGCTGCGGGTCGCGGCCGAATCCCTGGGCATTCCGTTCTACGATCCTGCGACCGGTCGAAAACCCGCCGGTGACGCCCTGCGAGCGCTGGACCGGACGCTGGCCGAGGAGCATCTCGCTCTGCCGATCTCGGTGACGGCGACCGAAATCCACCTCGCCATGGCAGATCCCTTCGACAGGGCCGTGCTGGCCCGCATCCACAAGGCCTCCGGCTACAAGGTGGTGCCGATGCTGGCACCACGAGAGGCCATGCAACACGCGATCTCGGCATCCTATGAGGCCATCGGTGTCCGGCAGATGCCCGAACCGGATTCGGTGGGCCCGGAGGATCGCATCGGCGTCGCCGAGTCTGGTTTTCATGTCAACGAGTTGCTGACCAGGCTCTTCGACATGAAGGGATCCGACCTTCATCTCACCACAGGCACTGTGCCGCAGGTCCGGGTCAACGGCAAACTGGTGCCCCTCGACGACACCCCGAGGCTGACGCCTCAGACGCTTCAGCAACTGGTCTATGCGATGCTCACAGGCGACCAGCGAGAGAAGTTCGAGAACCAATTCGAACTGGACTTCTCCCATCCGGTCCAGGGGTTGGGCCGGTTCCGCGTGAACGCCTTCATGCAGCGAGGATCGGTCGGAGCCGTCATGCGGGCGATCCCCGACGAGGTCCCCGGCCTGGATGAGCTGGGCATGCCGGATCCCGTCAGGCAGTTTGCAGGGATGCCCCGCGGTCTGGTGCTGGTCACCGGCGCCACCGGGTCGGGCAAGTCGACCACCCTGGCCTCGATCATCGATCTGATCAATGAGACGCGCGCCCTGCACGTGATGACCGTGGAGGATCCCATCGAGTTCCTCCACCGCCACAAGCGGGCCCTCATCAATCAGCGCGAGGTGGGGTCCGACACCAAGTCCTTTGCCATCGCCCTCCGGCAGGCGCTGCGCCAGGACCCCGATGTGATCCTGGTGGGCGAGTTGCGGGATCTCGAGACCATGGAGACCGCCCTGACCGCCGCCGAGACCGGCCACCTCGTGTTTGCCACGTTGCACACCCAGACCGCAGCGCAGTCGGTGGAACGCATGATCGACGTGTTCCCCTCGCACCAGCAGCAGCAGGTGCGCATGCAGTTGGCCGGCTCGCTCCAGGGGGTGATCACCCAGCAACTGGTGCCTACGGCCGGGGCTGATGGGCGGGTGGCGGCGGTCGAGGTCCTGGTGGCGACCCCGGCAGTGCGCAATCTGATCAGAGAGGGCAAGCCGCACCAGATCACAACACTGATGCAGGCAGGAGGCAAGCACGGGATGCAGACGATGGATCAGGCGCTGGCCGCCCTCGTGAGGTCGGGCCGGATAACCATGAAGGATGCAGCCGAACGCGCCCTGAGTGTGGAAGAGATGCAGGAATTGGCGGGGAGGCGTTGACCCGATGACCACCAGCATGATGTTTGAGTACAAGGCCAAGGATCGCTCAGGCAAGGTGTTCAACGGCGAACTGGAGGCGACCTCAAGCGCCGGGGTGGCCAAGACGCTGAGGGACCGCGGGATGATGCCGTTGAGCGTGACCGAGAAGAAGGTCTCTGCGCTGCAGAAGGAACTCAGGATCCCCGGTTTCGGCGGGAGGATCAAGCAGAAGGAGATAGCGCTGATGAGCCGCCAGTTGGCCACGATGGTCAACTCCGGCCTCACCCTGATCCGATCGCTGAGCATCCTCGAGGACCAGAGTGAGAACCCGGCGCTCAAGGAGATCGTCGGCAAGGTGCGCACCACTGTCGAGCAGGGTGTCAGCCTGTCGGTGGCTCTCGAGCAGCACCCCAAGGCGTTCAGCCCCCTCTATGTGTCGATGGTGAAGGCCGGGGAGGTGAGCGGTGCCCTCGACGAGACCCTGACCAGACTCGCCGACACCCTCGAGGCCGGTGCCAGGTTGCGGTCGCAGATAAAGTCGGCGATGGCCTACCCGGTGGTCGTCCTCAACCTGATCGTGTTCATCGTCATGGCGATGCTGGTGTTCGTCGTCCCCATCTTCGAGAAGATGTACGACGACCTGGGTGGGACCCTGCCGCTCCCGACCCAGGCCCTCATCAACCTCTCGCGATTTATCACCTCGAAGTGGTGGATGATCCTTCTGGTCATGGTGGGGCTGATCTATGCGTTCAAACGCTGGAAGAAGACCGAGGCAGGTCGCCGGCGTTGGGACGCCATGAAATTGAAGTTCCCGGTCTTCGGGAAACTGACCCAGAAGGTCGCCATCAGCCGCTTCGCCAGGACCTTCTCGGTTCTGAGCAGGACGGGCGTCCCGGTCCTCCAGACCCTCGATATCGTGGCCGAGACGGCCGGCAACGCCACCGTGTCGGATGCCGTGCTGGAAGTGCAGGCGAGCGTCAAGAAGGGCGAGTCGCTGGCGCAACCTCTCGAGCAGCATGACGTCTTCCCGCCGATGGTCACCCAGATGATGGCGGTTGGTGAGGAAACCGGCGCCCTGGATGCCATGCTGGGCAAGGTGGCCGATTTCTACGACCGGGAGGTCGAGGACACCGTCAACGCCCTGACCAGTCTGATCGAGCCGATTCTCATCGTGGTGATGGGTGTGGTCGTCGGTGGGATCCTGATCAGCCTCTACCTGCCGATGTTCAATATCGCCAACCTGATCCAATCCGGCTGAGCGGGCCGGGGAAGAAGGGCGGCCGCCGGTGGCATCGGAGGCCGTTCTTGCGTCGGGGACGAACGATTCGGAGAACAGGCTCAATTTCCGGGCCGATGTGACCGATACCTCAATCGGATCGAAAAGTCGGTCCTCCATTGAACCCTGAGGAGGTTCGCAATCATGATGAAGGCCATCCGGCGCAATCTGAGCCGGGACGAAGGCTTCACGCTCATCGAGTTGATGGTCGTGGTGATGATCATTGCAGTTCTCATTGCCATCGCCATTCCTTCGTTCCTCGGCTTCCGCAAGTCGGCACAGGATCGTGCCGCCCAGAGCGAGGTCCGCAACGTTCTGCTCTCCGAGAAGGCCTATTGGCTGGAAGAGGGCGACTACACGCAGACCGCTGGCGACATCACGGCACTCGAGCCCAACGCCAACCTGAACGCCGACCCGGCCGTCGGCGTGTACATCGACCTGAACGCTGCTTCCAGCGACATAGTCTGCATCGTCCGCACTGCGGACAGCGGCAACACGTTCGCCGTATGGGAGAGTTCCACGGCCGGTACCTACTACGGCGCGACCGACCTGTCGGCTGCCGATTGTCCGGCTGCTGCACCTGGCGCCTATTCGCAGGGCGGCTGGTAAAGCCGGCGCTACAACCACCGATACAAAGGGGGCGGGCCTGTGGCCCGCCCCCTTTACGTTGGTCTTCTGAAGATCAGAGAACCCGGCGAGGGGTGGAGGCCTTGCCCGGCCCGGTTCGGGCTCCGGCTGCGCTGGTGCCTATCGGAGGATGAATCCCATGCTGGGAGCGGACCGTACCGAAGCCGGATGGACCCTCGTCGAGCTGATCGTGACGCTCGGCGTGATCTCCATGCTGATCGCTCTGGCGCTGCCGAGCCTGCTCGGTGTCCGTCGCACTGCATTCGACATGGAGACCAAGATGCAGTTGACCAGTGCAGCGCGGCTGGAGGCAGCGCTGGCACCCGAGCTCGGAGGGTTCACCGATGACCCGACCTGGCTGGAGGCGGCCATGCCGGAGTTCGATTTCAGCGGGACCACCGCCGGGAGTGTGCACGTGGTTCTGGGCCATACCGAGCCCGGCGATCGGGGGCGGGTGCTGTTGTATTCTCGTTCGGTCACCGGCGACTGGTTCGGGCTGATGCTGGTGATGGACGGCAGCGAAGCGGGACGCCACACCTGCAAGGGAGACCTCGGTGACATGACGCTGGCAGGCTGCACTGGTGTCGGCTGGTGAGCGGGATGTTGATCGGGGTCGGCGGCGTCCTCGGGTTGGCGATCGGCTCCTTCCTGAATGTCGTGATCTACCGCATCCCGCTGGGCAAGTCGATCGTCGGCCCACCTTCGGCCTGCCCGGGATGTGACACTCCCATCAGGGCCAGGGACAACGTTCCCGTTCTTTCATGGCTCCTCCTGCGCGGGCGATGCCGTGACTGCGGGACCGGGATCTCGATTCGATACCCGTTGGTGGAGGCGGGGACCGGGGCGGCGTTTGCGCTGCTGGCACTCGGTATCGGGGCGTCCTGGACGCTACCGGCCTACTGGTGGGCGGCCGGGGTGTGCATCGCCCTCGGCATGATCGACCTGGATCACAAGCGCATTCCCAACGCTGTCCTGTTCCCCGGAGTAGTGGTCGGGATGGTGCTGCTGGTCGCGGGCGCAGTCGCCGATGGCTCGTCCGGGTCACTGCCCCGTGCCCTGGCCGGGGGCATCGGGTACTTCGGCCTGCTTCTCGTGATCGCCCTGGCCGCCCGCGGAGGTTTCGGCTTCGGCGATGTCAAGCTCGGGTTGCTGCTCGGCATGTTCCTGGCCTACCGGTCGTGGGTCGTGCTGATGGCGGGGGTGTTCGGAGGGTTCTTGGTCGGGGGGTTGGTCGCGGCCGGACTGCTGGTCGCCCGCCGGGTGGGCCGGCGCGATGCGGTGCCGTTCGGACCGTCGATGATCATCGGAGCCGGTCTTGCCATCGCCTGGGGCCAGGTCATCGGGGATTGGTATCTCGGGGCCTGATCCAACACAGGGTGCCTCTTCGCCCAAATGTGGCGCTGCGCGCGGATAGCGCGCAGCGGGGCGCCGATTCGACAACGCTCTGTTGCCGCCGAAATCCTTTGTAGGGCGCGCGGCCCTCGCTAGCCTCAGTCTCACAACGCCGTAACTACATGGTTGTCGGCGGATGAGATGTGAGAGCCGATAGGCCCACTGCGGAGGAACAATGGCAGTTGCGGTCGGTCTGGACATAGGCTCTGGAGCCGTGCGCGCAGCCGTGATCGACACCGGCAAGGGCGCCCCGGTCCTGCGCCGATTTGCGGAGATGCCACTTCCGCCGGGTGCTGTCGTGTCCGGGGAGATCGTCGATGCTGATGCGGTCAACGAGTCGGTGAGTGCGCTCTGGCGCCGGAACAAACTGCCGCGCAAGCGGGTGGTCATCGGCTTGGCCAATCAACGGGTGATCGTTCGGCAGGTAGATGTTCCCCACCTCGAAGAGACCGAGATGGTCGAAGCCCTGCCGTTCCAGGTGCAGGATGCGATCCCCATCCCCGTTGAAGAGGCTGTGCTCGACTACGTGCCCCTCGAGGAGTTCAACACCCCCGACGGCGATCTCATGATGTCTGTTCTCGTCATTGCGGCCCATCGGGACATGGTCGATGAGTTGATGGGGGTGGCCAAGGGCTCCGGGCTCTCGGTGATGGCAATCGATCTGACCTCATTCGGCATGGTCAGGGCTGCCTTCGGAGCGGACCTGCTCCTCGGAGGCGACGGTCCCCAGGGCATGCTGGACATCGGCGGTTCCATGTCGCAGATCGCCGTCGTAAGAGGGGGGATCACCCGTTTCGTGCGAATCCTGCCGATGGGCGGTGATCAGTTCACGGAGGACCTGAAGTCCGCCTTGTCCGTGTCGTTCGAGGATGCCGAGGAACTGAAGCGGGTGGTGGGGATAGCCCCCGAGGGCATGCCGGAGGGCGACGGGGACCAGATAGCGGCCCGCCGCACCCTGACCCGCACCGCCGACGGTTTGATCGAAGAGATCCGCGGTTCGATCAACTACTACCTGACCCAGGCGGGGGAGCACAACCTCGACCGTCTCGTCGTGTCCGGGAACGGTGCCCGCTTGCCTCACCTCGCCAACCGGGTGGCCCGTTCGTTGTCCACCCGGGTCGAACCCGTCAGGGTGCTCGATCACATTGGGGTGGGCCGGATCGGGATGACGGAGAGCGAGTTGCTGGATCTGCAACCGGTGCTCCCCGCTGGAGTGGGCCTGGCCATGTGGGGGAAGTTCGTCGTGCCGCCCAGCAATCGATTTGCTCATGTCGCATAGTGCCCTGGCCGGTGGCGTTGGTGGTGTCGAGGGCGGGGCGGAGGCGTCACTGGACGTCCTGAACGCGGCAAACGTTTCTGGTCGGGGTATGAGGAAGACGTTGCGATGAGACCCATCAACCTGGTTCCCCAGCGAGCCCGGGGCGCAGCCACCGCCAGGCGGCTCGCTGTGCTGGCAGCGATAGTCGGCATTGCCTACCTGGCGGGACTGGCCGCCGTGACGATGCTCTGGAACGGCAAGGTCGATGCGGCAGAGGAGCGCCTTGCCGTTCAGCAAGTGGTCAACGAGTCGCTCCAGGCCGAGATCTCTGCATTGGCAGCGGCCGACGTGCTGCGCCTGGAGTACGAGGAGAACGCACTGATCACGGCGATCGTGCTCTCCACCGACGTGGCCTGGGGACGGCTCCTCAACGATTTCGGCAGGCTGATCCCCGAACGGGTCTGGCTCGAGAACTTCGTCGGAACGACCACCGCTGGATCGGTTACCGGCGTGGTCGGCCGTATCACAGTGTCGGGCACCGGGTTCGAGTTCGCCGATGTGTCGGCCTGGTTGCGGTCACTCGACGAATCCCGCTTCCCCGGAGTGGCCGGCACCTGGGTCACCAATGCCTCTGAGGCGCAGGGACCTGACGGGGAGTCCACATTGGTCAACTTCAGTTCGACTGCCGGCCTCACAGACGCAGCTGTGAGCAACCGCGTGCAGGATCGGGTCCCGGAGGTGTCGGGGTGAATCGCCGGATGTTGGCCCTGAGTGTCCTGGCGGCGATCCTGGTGACGGTCGTCTGGTTCTTCTTCTTGATCTCGCCGCGCAACTCGATGATCAGTGAGCTGGATGACGATCTGAATATCGCTCTGGCCGAGGCGAGCAGTCTCCGCATCGCCGTAGCGGCCCTCCAGGATGTCCAGAACAACGACGTGGCATTCCTGGCGGCCATCGGGCAGATGGAGGCCGGTATCCCCGAGGAAGCCGAGTTGGCGGTCTTCATCGAAGAAGTGACCGCTCTCGCCGAGGCGAACGGGGTCTCGCTGCAGTCGTTTGCTCCTTCGGAACCGGTTCTGTCCGCGGAGCTACCCATCTATGAGATCACCATCTCCCTGGCGATGGAGGGTGAGTACTTCGAGTTGCTCGGCTTCCTCTTCGGGCTGGATGACATGGAGCGGATCGTTGTGATCGAGAGCATCTCGATCACGGCCGGCGGCGGCGGGACATCGGAGGAAGCGGACGAGACCACGACGACCACCACGTCTACGACCACGACGACGGTGCCGGACGGATCGTCCACCTCGTCTACGTCGTCTACAACGTCGTCGACGACGACTACCACGACGACGACCACCACGACCATTCCGACGCTGGGAGACAACACCCTGTCGGTGGCGATGACGGTCAAGCTGTTCACGAGGAACCCGCTGCTCCCGATCGTGGTGGACACAACCACCCCCGATGGCGGCGACGCCCAGGGTGATGGCGTCGGCGGCGACGCGAGCCAGGGTGGCACCTTCGGCCCGGAGGAGTTCGGGATCACTGGAGCAGGCCGATGAGCACTGCTCGCCGCAGCCTGACGGCCACTTTCCTGGCGTTGCTCTTCGTGGCCACCGGCATATTCGGGGTATGGCTGATGACCGGCTCGGGTGTGTTCGCCTCGTCTGCACCGTTGCTCGACGGCCCATTGCCGGCCGCCACCGGGATCATCCCGTCCGGCCAGGCATCGGGCGGGGCACTGCCGCTGGCCTCGAACTTCCAGGTCTCCCAGCCGAGAGACCCATTTGCCCCGCTCACCTCGGAGCCACCGGTGACGAGCAGCACGCTGCCGGGCGAGACGACCACGACCCTGCCGGGTGAGACCACGACCACTCTGCCGGGAGAGACCACGACCACGACGACTGAGGGATTCGAACCCGAGGGCACCAGGGTGGTGCTGCTGGAGATCCGGGAGGAGGGCGGCCTCGACAAGGCGGTCATCACGGTGGATGGGGTCACCTATGTGGTCGGGGTCGGGGAGACCTTCGCCGATTCGTTCAAGGTCGTCAGCCTGTCGGAGTCGTCGGGGGTGTTCCTGTACGGGGACAGTGCCTTCACACTGAGCGTCGGGCAGGCCATTCTCAAGTAGCGGTCCCATCGGCGGGTACCATCCCCGCGTCGATGCTCCGCTTCCTCACCTCAGGCGAATCACACGGTCCCGGATTGGTGGCCGTGGTCGAGGGTCTCCCAGCAGGCCTGGAGGTCTCGCGCCGAGCATTGGCCGCCGAACTGGCCCGCCGCCGGATGGGCCATGGCAGGGGACGGCGGATGGCCATCGAGAGGGACGAGATCGAGATCCTCGGAGGGGTCAGGTTCGGACGCACGCTGGGGAGTCCGGTTGCCGTGGTCATCCGCAACACCGAGTGGCCAAACTGGCAGAAGGACATGTCACCGGATCCTGGGGAACCCGATCACCGCCTGACCGCCCCCAGGCCCGGCCACGCCGATCTGGCGGGGATGCTGAAGTACGACACCCACGACGCCCGCGATGTTCTCGAACGGGCATCGGCTCGGGAGACCGCCGCCCGGGCTGTGGTCGGCTACCTCGCCGGTTCAATGCTGGCCACGATCGGGGCGGAAGCCGTCTCCCATGTGGTTGCCATCGGGGCTGTGTCCGCTCCCGAAGGCCCGGTGCCACGACCCTCCGACCGCGCTGCGATCGAGGCCTCGCCGGTGCGGGTGCTCGACGCCGGAGCGGGATCGGCGATGATCGATGCCATCGATGCCGCCGAGGCCGATCGGGACACTCTCGGAGGGGTTGTGGAGGTGGTCGTCCACGGACTGGTTCCTGGGCTGGGGAGCCACGTACATTGGGATCGCAGGATCGACACCCGACTGGGCGGCGCATTGATGTCGATCCCCGCGATCAAGGCCGTCGAGATCGGCGACGGGGTGTCTGGGGCCGGCCGGTGCGGATCAGAGGCCCACGACGAGATCGAATGGGGCGAGTCCGGCTTCGAGCGGCCGACCAACCGGTCTGGTGGCGTCGAGGGCGGCATGACCACCGGTGCGCCCTTGCGGGTGCGCGCTCACATGAAGCCGCTCTCCACCCTGATGCGGGCATTGGGCACCATCGATGTGGATACCAAGGCCCCTGAGAAGGCGATTCGCGAGCGCAGCGACGTCTGCGCCGTCCCTGCCGCAGCCGTCGTCGCCGAGCACATGGTGCTGTTCGTGGTAGCCGACGAGGCGATGCGGAAGTTCGGCGGAGACACCGTTGCCGATTTTGTCGCTGCTGCCGATGCCTATCGGCGACGCATCATGGAGTTCTGAGTGAGCACCCTGTGGTTGATCGGGATGATGGGGACGGGAAAGAGCACCGTCGGGCCCAGGATCGGTGACGTCCTGGGGGCCGACTTCGTGGACCTCGATCAGGTGATCGCTCTGGCCGCCGGTGCGGACATCGCCCGCATTCTCGCCGACGAGGGTGAGGAAGGGTTCCGCAGCCGGGAGAAGGCCGCTCTGGAGACTGTGGCCGGTAGTGCGATCGTCGTGGCCTGCGGAGCGGGGATCGTGGAGGACCCGGCCAACATCGAGACGCTGCGTGCCCACGGGTCTGTGGCGTGGCTCAATGCTCCGGTGCGGGTGCTGGCGGAGCGGGTTGGCGATGGCGGGGGCCGGCCGCTGCTGGCGGGGGACACCAGGGCACGGCTCATCGCCCTGCAGCGGAGGCGCCGCAAGGCCTACGAGGCGGCCGCCCACCAACGTTTCGACGCAGAAGGTTCGCCGGGTGAGATTGCCAGAGAGGTCGTGAAGTGGTGGCGGAGCACGTCGTAGGCGGGTCTTGCTCGGTGGTGGTCGGGCGGGGCCTGCTCTCTCCCGAGGAGATTCTGCCGCCCTCAGACCGGGCCGCCGTAGCGATCGTCACCCAACCCGCTACCGCTGGTCTGGGGAGCGTTCTGGCACGCTCGATGGAAGAAGCCGGCCTCCGTACCGCGAGCCGGGTGCTGCCCGACGGTGAGGGGGCGAAGGACCTGGATGTGATCGCTGATCTCTACGGCTGGATGGTCGATGTCGGGTTGGCCCGCATCGACACGGTGGTCGCCGTGGGGGGCGGGGCACTCACCGACGCAGTGGGATTCGCAGCAGCCACGTACTTACGGGGAATCGAAGCCGTATACGTCCCGACCACCCTGCTGGGAGCGGTGGACGCAGCGGTCGGGGGGAAGACGGGGGTCAACCTGGGTGCCAAGAACCTGGTCGGCGTGTTCCGTCACCCGTCCAGGGTGGTCATCGACGTGGACGTGCTCGACCGTCTTCCAGACGATCTGAAGCGTCAGGGGGCGGCCGAGGCTCTGAAGGCCGGACTGGTGGGCGACGAGGCACTGGTGGCTCTGCTGGAGGCCGACGGCCTGGAGGCAGACCTCGAGCAGGTCGTCGGCAGGGCGGTGGCCGTCAAAGCCCTGGTGGTCGGGCGCGATTTCGATGAGCAAGGCGAGCGGGCTCATCTCAACTACGGGCACACCGTCGGTCATGCCGTCGAGGTGGCGGGGCCGATGGCACACGGTGATGCGGTGGCGATCGGCATGGTGGCCGCCGGAAGGGCATCGGCTCTGGAAGCGGGATTCACCGGGGAGCAGCGACAGCGCGATGTGATCGCCCGGTTGGGGCTGCCGGTGGCCGCCCCGCGACTGGACAGGGCGGCAGTACTCGCCCTCCTCGCCCTGGACAAGAAGCGAGACATCGGGGGGCTTCGTATGGTGCTGCTGGAGGGGATCGGCTGCCCTCTGGTGACCCATGTGGGCTCGGCTACCGTAGGGGCCGCTCTCACCGCCGTCGAGATCCCCTGAGGAGGGTCATGCAGCACGCCACTCGGCTGGATGCGCTCGCCGCGAGCATCGAAGCCCCGCTCCTGGTGACAAACCTGCCCAACATCCGTTACCTGACGGGATTCACCGGCAGCAACGCCTTCCTTCTGGTCGAGCCCGGTGGAGGCGGCACTTTTCTGACGGACGGCCGCTACGGCGAGGCTGCCGGCCCGCTGGTGGAAGCGCTCCACGGCGTGGACCTGATCGTGTTCACCGGCCAGATGTGGGAGACGATGGGGGGTGTCCTGAAAGGTCTCCCCGCCCTGGCTCTCGAGGCTCATGGAGTCACCTGGGAGTTTGCCAGGAAGTTGACCTCCGAGACCGGTATCGACCCGATCGCCGGTGGCCATTCCGTGGAGGCACTGCGGCGGATCAAGGACGAAGCCGAGGTCACCGCGCTGAGGGCAGCGGCCGCTGCGGGTGACAAAGCATTCTTGGCACTGAGCCGCCTGATCGCGGCCGCACCCAACGAGCGGGACCTGGGCTGGGCGCTGACCGATGAGATGCGGCGCCACGGGGGCGACCCTGCCGACTGGGACCCGATCGTGGCGATCGGGCCCGGCGCCTCGATCCCTCACTACCACTCGGGTGATGTGCCCATCGACCGCGGGATGCTGCTGATGGATTACGGATGCATCGTGGACGGATACCACAGCGATATGAGCCGCACGGTCTGGCTGGGAGAGGATCCCGATCCGGAACTGGAGCGGGTCTACCTGGCGGTCGCCGAGTCGCAGCAGGCCGGCATCGATGCCGTGGCTCCGGGGGTGGCCTGTGGGGCCGTGGACGAGGCCGTGCGGGAGGTGCTGCGGGGCTACGGCTACGAGGACCAGTTCCTGCACAGCACCGGCCACGGTGTGGGACTCGAAATCCACGAGGAGCCGTGGGTGCGCCGGGGCAACGACGACCTGCTCCAGGCGGGCAATACGATCACCATCGAACCCGGGGTGTACCTGGCAGGCATCGGGGGTGTCCGTATCGAGGACATGGTGCTCGTCACCGAGGACGGGCCCATGCTGTTGACCGAGTCCTCCAGGGAGATGATTCCTGCATGAGCGCAATCTCCACCAACGACATCAAGCCCGGCATGGCGCTCGACCTGTCCGATGGGCTGTTCCAGATCATCGAGTTTCAACACGTCAAGCCGGGCAAAGGCAAGGCGTTCGTTCGCACAAAACTGAAGAACCTCGAGACCGGGGCGACGGTGGATCGCACATTTCGCGCCGACGAGACCGTGCAGCGGGCGATCATCGACCGCCGCGACCACCAATTCCTGTACCGGGACGACCTGGGCTTCAATTTCATGGACGGTGAGACCTTTGCCCAGATGACCCTGAGCCCGGAGGCGGTGGGGGATGCCGCCTCGTTCCTGATCGACGGGGCCACCGTGCTGCTGGCCATGTACGAGGATCGCGCCGTCGGCCTCGATCTGCCTGCTTCGGTCGAACTGGAAGTGACCCACGCCGAGCCGGGGGTCAAGGGTGACAGGGTCTCGGGAGCTACCAAGCCGGTGACACTCGAGACGGGACTGGTGGTGCAGGTTCCGCTGTTCGTGGAGCAGGGTGACATCATCAAGGTCGATACCCGCAGTGGCGACTACATGACCCGGGTGTCGTGAACCGGAACGACCCCCTGGAGGTGGCCGCCAGCCTGGCGGAGGCACTGGCCGGCCCGGCGGCCCGGCTCCGCGAACTCCTCGGGGAAGCGGATGGTCCCGGCCACGAGGCTCTGCGAGAGGCCGCCGGTCTCATCGAGGAAGCTGCCACCGATCCAACCGGGTTTGTGGCCGTGCACGGGGATCCTGCATGGCACAGCCTGCGGGTGGATGCTGCTGCCCGGGGGCGCCTCCACCGGGTATTCCGGCGCGACGACGCCCTCGAGGCTCTGTACGGGGCCGATCAGAGCGACA
>CBDUUY010000001.1:0-34595 GCA_965370535.1 uncultured bacterium | reverse complement strand
ACATCACCAACGCTCCTGGCCAGGGCACTACCCCTCAGCGCCGTCGTCCGGCTTGTCGGGATCGTCCTCCCGGTGGGTGTCGGTGGCCGCCACCGCCCAGGCGATGCCCTCCTCCGGGTGAGCGGCCGCCAGATGCAGCGACCACCCTCCCACCGATCCGGACGGTTCCCACACAAACCACTCCAGATCCGCCACCGCCTCCCCCAGGGCGGCAGGATCCGGCGGCCACTCCAGGCCGCAGAGGGCTGCACCAACCCACCACGCCGAAAACCGTCCCGCCGGTGTGCCTCGCCGCCGCCCGTAAGCGCCGCCGGTGGCACCCGCCCAAGCCATCCAGGCGAATGCGGTGGCGGCATCCACCCCGGCCATCCGCACGGGCCCGGGCACGAGTGCGGCGATCGCCCCCTTCGCCCCACCGTCGACGGCCACGGCGGCACACGCTCCGTTCGACTGCTCCATCCAAACCCGGCCCAGGTCGAAGAGCGCCTCCACCGACTCCTCGTCGTCTATCTGCTCACCGGCCTCCGGCAGCACGACGGGGACAAGGTTCGGGAGAGACGGGGTCGGGAAGTCGGCCTTGTCCGACCGATAGACCGCCGGCGGATACGCAGGCTCCCACGGCTCGAGGAGTAGGGGCAGTTCCAGCACCAAGCGGTCGATGCCGGTCTCGGCGGTGAGGTCCTCACCCCGGATCACCCGTTCATGGGCGGCCATCGCCCGGGACGGGCCATCGGGGATGTGAGGGGCCAGCGCCTCCCACGGGTGGGTGGAGCCGGCCACCTCCCATAGCGGTCCCAGGGCGAAACGGCCAGCACCCTCCCGGACCACCGGCCCGGCAAACGGCCCCGGGGCCTCGAGAGCCAGGCGATACTCGGCGTACTCGGCGGCGGGCCACAGTTGCAGGCCCCTCTCGAGGGCGTGACGGCAGCGATCCCGCAACCGCACCACCTCCGACCACTCCCTTGCACTGCAAAGGCCGTCCACCAATCTCACCAATTCGTCGAGGTCGCCGCCGCCGATCGCCTCGGCAATGGGGTCACTCATGATGGGCTTCTCCCCGGCATCCGCCCAAGGTAGCGGCCGGGGCCGCTGGTAACCTCAGCGCGACCGCCCGGAGGAGCGCTCATGAACAGGATCATCCAGTACATCCCCCACTGGCTGGCATGGCCGGTGAACCTGCTCAGCACGGTGGCCGCCATCGCCGGGGCCGGGCTCATTTTCTATGGGGCCGGTTTTGGTGACGGGGATCTGACCCCTTTCATCTGGGCGGGAGTCGCGTTTGCAGGATCCGGCATCCTCTGGTTTTTCGCCGACCTGGCCTCCTCCAACCGCCCGCTCTGACACACGACTCACTCAGCAGGCCGCAAGCCACGACAACCGGGGACGTTGTCCTCGACGGCGAGGTGTGATGGCCGACATCAAGACGAGCGGCCCGATTGAGTAGCATTCTCGATTCGACGACGACGGAACACCCTGATGGACAAACGTTTGGTGGCGGCGACGCCGGCGCTGGGCCTCGGATGGATCATGGGGTCCATGCTGCGAGCGGCCCACCGCGCCGATCTGCCCTCGTTCCCCAACCAGGACGCCTCCGGGGTCTTCGGAGACCCATCCCTGCCCCGGCTGAGGATTGTTGCAGTGGGTGACTCGTCGATGACGGGGCCCGGTGTGCAGGAGATCGACAGCATCTGGATTCGCCGGATCGCCCGTTCCCACGCAGATCGCCACCATGTCGAGTTGATCTCGCTGGCCGTGGGGGGTTCCAAGGCACAGGATGTCATCGAGGGCCAGTTGGCGGAGGCCATCGACCTGGCCGCCGACATCGCCGTGGTCTCGGTGGGGGCCAACGACGCAATCCGGGGGGGGACCGTCTCTCACTACCTGTCGAGCATGCACCACATCCTCGAACGCCTCGAGGAGGTGTCCGGTGCGATCATGGTGGTCGGGATGGGCGATCTGGGCTCGATCCCCCGGCTTCCTTCAATCCTTCGCCCCCATCTGACCCGGCGCGGCCGCAGGTTCAACGCCGCTGCGACCCGGGCGGTGGCGAGCCACCCGAGGACGATCAAGATGTACACCGAGGGCCGGATGACCTCTGCGTTCAGAGACGATCTGTCGATGTGGGCCGCCGATCAGTTCCACGGCAGCGACGACGGCCATCGGGTGTTCGCCGAGGAGGCCGCCGCCGCCTTCGATCTGGCCTATCGCATCGCCATGCGGCGAGGAGACACCCGAGGCATGGGCTAGTGGGCTAGGAGCTCTCCGCCCGTCCGAGCGTCACATTGCCGGAGACCGCCCTGACACTCACAGTGGAGATGCCGACGTCGGCGGATGGGGAGTCTGCGTCCTGGTCGCCGCCCTTGTCGACGGCGAAGCCGGTCCTCACCTTGCCGGACACCGTGTCCAGGCTCACCTCCAGGGTCCGGCCCGGCGGGATTCCCAGGAACACATCGCCGCTGAGCGTTTTGGCATCGAAGTCCCCTGCCGTGAGGTTCCCGATGGTGACGTTTCCACTGGCGGATTTGACCTTGATCCCACCCCCGGCCGTCTCGACCTTGACGTTTCCCGAGGCGGTCTTGATATCGGCTCCGGCCTCGACGGCCCCGACGATCACATTGCCCGAGGCTGCAGACGCCTTGAGAATGCCCCCGACCGACACGAACCGGATGTCGCCGCTGGCAGAGCGAACGACGGCATCACCTGCCACTCGTTCCGCTCTCACATCACCCGAGGCGGTATCCACCTGCAGGTCGGCGATCTCACAGGTCGCCGACAGATCGCAGGAAGCCATCCTCGCCTTCACCTCCGGTGGCGTCCCCGACTCCACCGTGATCCGCACTCCGGACATGCTGAAGTGCTTCCCGGCGTCGGGGGCGATCTCTATGAGGTCGCCTGCCTGCTCGACCCGGTATCTGGCCAGAGTCGACTCGCTGCCCCGCAGCGTGACCACCACTTCGCCCTCGGTGCCCTCGGCAAACCGCAACCGGCCCGAGGGGACCTTGGCCTGGATGACCGGCGTGCCACCTATCTCGAATCGTTCGACTCGCTCACTCATGTCTCGATCCTCCCGGTGACCTTGCGACCGGATCGGCGGCTGCGTCTTGCGGTCGTGCCGGAGAGGGACCTCACCAGCCATGCGTTGACGGATTCGCCGCGCTCACCGGCGGAGCTCTCGATGCTCTCCTTCAACTGCGGCGGCAGCCGCAAGGTGATCCTGGCGTCGAGCGACTCGCCGACGCCTATCTGGATCGTGCCCTCGTCGGTGGATCGAACCCGGAGTTCGGGGTCGCCTTCGGCAACGACCACATCGATCTCGTGACCCGGAAGTTGTGCTGCCACCTCGGCGGCGGCTTGGCCCGCCAACTCGAGGGCGGCCTCGCGGAGCGCTGGTTCCAGCACTCCGAGGAGTGCCTCGGCAACGGTTTCCACTTCAGGCTGCCCGCCCGCCATCAGCAACTGCCGCTGGACGGCCGCTTCGAGTTTGGTCTTCAGGATTTGTGCGTCCATGTGCTGGGTCACCTCACTGCCGTCGGCAGCGCCACCGTGCGCCGCACGTGCACCGATCGGCCCCCGGCCCGGCCGGCCTGTGCCCCGGCCTGGCTGCCGGGCCGGGTGTCGGTCGGGCGGCGGCTGGGCTTGATGCGGGATTCCTGGATGATGGCTGCCGCTGTGTTGGTCGTGAAGAACATCATAACTGCCTCCAATTGGCTGTCGTGGTAATGTCGATATGATGTCATACTGATGTCAGCCTGTCAAGTCGTTTCTCGAGATTTCTCTTTCGGGGTGGGATTCGGACCCGTGGTACGCTCCGCGTAAGGCATTCCGGGGAGCTCGAAGACCGTCGAGCTGAGAGGGTGACCGGCCGTTTCGGCGGCGTCACCGACCCGCAGAACCTGACCTGGGTAATACCAGCGGAGGGAGACATGAGCACACCACCAACCGCCGTGATCGTTGCGGGCGGCGATCTCATAGCCGGGGAAACCATCCCCCGACTTCCCGACAACCGCTTCGTCATCGCCGCCGACTCGGGTCTCCACTCTGCCCAGGCGCTGGGCATCGTCGTCCACCTGGTGGTCGGGGACCTGGACTCGGCCACTCCCGCCGCCGTGGATGCAGCCGCAGCGGCAGGTGCCGCCGTGGAGCGCCATCCGACAGACAAGGACGGCACCGACCTGGAGTTGGCGCTCGACGCCGCCCTGCGACGAGGCCTGGCTCCGGTGCTGGTGCTGGGTGGGGCGGGATTCGACCGGATCGACCACTTCATGGCAAACGCACTACTCCTCGCCCACCCCCGCTATGCCCCGATGAGGCCCGAATGGTGGGTGAAGGGCGCCCATGTGGCACCGGTGCACGATCGCCTCGACATCGAAGGCGCCGCCGGCGACATCGTCACCCTGCTGGCGATCGGGGGCCCCGCCACCGGTGTGTCCACCGCGGGCCTCCGATGGCCGCTGCACCACGACACACTCTCCAGTGGCTCCACCAGGGGGGCCAGCAACGAGATGACCGACACTTCCGCCACGATCGTCGTCGCCGACGGCACCCTGCTGGCGATCCACACCGGAGGAACCCCATGAGGCGCATCGCCGGCCCCATCATCGCCATCGCCCTGCTGGCGGCAGCCTGCGGGGGTGAGCGCACCGGGCAGGTCAGGCTGCTGACCCACGAGTCCTTCTCTGTGTCCGAAGACGTGCTGGCGGCCTTCACCGAAGAGACCGGGTACGAGGTGCAGATCCTCACAGGCGGGGATGCCGGCCAGATCGTCAACCAGGCGGTCCTGGCGGCAGGGAATCCCGTGGCCGATGTGCTGTTCGGGGCCGATACCACCTTCCTGTCGCGTGCCCTCGAAGGCGGCATCTTCGAGGCTTATGAGAGCCCCGGTCTGGCGGCGGTGCCCGGGGACCTGCACGCCGACCCCCGGGTGACCCCAATCGACTTCGGTGATGTCTGCGTCAACTACGACAAGGCCGCCTTCGAAGATCTCCCGCCACCGGAGACACTCGACGACCTGGCCGACCCCGCCTATGCGGGCCTGCTGGTGGTCGAGAACCCCGCCACCTCCTCCCCCGGACTCGCGTTCCTGCTGGCCACCATCGCCCGCTTCGGCGAGACGGGCCCCTACACCTGGCAGGACTACTGGGCGGACCTGCGGGCCAACGACGTCCAGGTGACCCGGGGGTGGGAGGAGGCCTATTACGGGGCGTTCTCGGGTGGAGCAGGGACCGGCGACCGGCCGCTGGTGGTGTCGTATGCCTCGTCGCCCCCGGCCGAAGTGGTCTTCGCCACCGAACCCACCGATACCGCCCCGACGGGTGTCGTTACCGACGGTTGCTTCCGGCAGGTGGAGTACGCCGGGATCCTGGCAGGCACCGGCAACCGGCAGGCTGCCGAGGCGCTGATCGACGTCATGCTTTCTGAGACGTTCCAGGAGGACATCCCTCTGTCGATGTTCGTCTTTCCCGCCGTCAGCACGGCCGCACTGCCCGACGTCTTCATCGAGCACGCCGTGGTGCCGACTGCGCCGCTGACCATGGACCCGGCCGACATCGAAGAGAACCGGGAGCGATGGATCGACGAGTGGACCTCAATCGTGCTGCGATGACCGGAGTGCGGCCCGGGCGGATCGCCCTCGTCGGCTTGCCCCTGTCGTTCCTGGGGATCTTCTTCCTGTGGCCGCTGGTCTCGATCATCTGGACCGGCCTGGTCCCCGGCGGCTCCTTCGACCTCTCCGCCTTCGGTGAGGTGCTGAGCGACGGCGACCTGCTGGGAGTGGCCTGGTTCACACTGTGGCAGGCGGCGCTGTCCACGGCCCTCACCCTCGTCGTGGCGCTCCCCGGAGCCTATGTGTTCGCCCGCTACGAGTTCCCGGGGAAACGCCTGCTGCGAGCCGCCGCCACCATCCCGTTCGTACTGCCGACCATGGTGGTCGGCACCGCCTTCCTGGCCCTGATCGGCTCCAACGGTGCGCTGGGCATCCGCCTCGATGGCACCATCTGGGCGATCCTGCTGGCCCACGTCTTCTTCAACTACGCGGTGGTGTTGCGAACGGTGGGGGGCCTGTGGTCCCATCTCGACCCTCGCCTCGAAGAAGCCGCCCGCACCCTGGGGGCCGGAAAGTGGCGCACCTTCACCGGGGTGACGCTGCCACTGCTGCGCCCGGCACTGGCGGCGGCGGCCTCCATCGTCTTCCTGTTCACATTCACATCCTTCGGCATCGTGCTGGTGCTGGGCGGCGCCGGCCTGGCGACGCTGGAGGTCGAGATCTATCACCAGACCGCCACCCTGTTCAACCTCCCGGTGGCAGCGGTGCTGGCACTGCTGCAACTGATAGGGGTGACCGCCATCCTGGTGGCCTACTCCCGCTACCAGGAGAGAAGGGCAGTCGAGCAGTCGCTGCGCCCCGCCGCCGAGACCGCCCGTCGGCCGCGCGGGTTGCGGGAACGGGCCCTGGTGGGCGGGGTGCTCACTTCGATGGCACTGCTGCTGGGTGCACCGCTGGCCGTGCTGGTGCAGCGATCGTTCGCCACCGGCGACGGCTGGGGCCTGGGCTTCTACCGGGCACTTGGAGGGAGCGGGCGCACCGTCGCCCAGTTCGTCGACCCCGCCGAAGCGATCCGCAACTCGCTCGGTTTCGCAGTGACGGCCACCGTGATCGCCCTCATCGTGGGCCTGACCGCCGCGGTGGTGGTGGCGTCGGGACGGGGCCGCTCATCCCGGTGGTTCGACACCTTGCTCATGTTGCCGCTGGGTACCTCAGCGGTGACTATCGGATTCGGCTTCATCGTCGCACTGGATGCCCCCATCGACCTGCGGGCTTCACCCTGGCTGGTCCCCATCGCCCACGCACTGGTGGCGATCCCCTTCGTGGTCCGGTCGGTCGTACCCGTGATGAGATCGGTGCGAGCCAGGCTGAGGGAGGCCGCCGCTGTGCTGGGTGCCTCACCACGCACGGTCTGGAGGGAGATCGACTTGCCCATCGTCTCGCGGGCCGCCCTGGTCGGGGCCGGGTTCGCAATGGCCGTCTCCCTCGGGGAGTTCGGGGCAACCGCCTTCGTGGCCAGGCCCGACACCCCGACCATGCCCGTGGCCATCTTCCGATACCTGGGCAGGCCCGGTGAGATCAACTTCGGGAGAGCCATGGCCATGAGCGTCATCCTGATGCTGGTGACGGCGGCCGCCGTCGGCCTGGTGGAACGATTCAGGGCCCCGGGATTGGGTGAGTTCTGATGCTGCAGGTGCTGGAGGCCACGGTCCGCTTCGCCGAGACCACCGCCGTGGACGGGATCGACTTGTCGGTGGCCGATGATGAGGTGCTGGCGCTGCTGGGGCCCAGCGGTTCGGGCAAGACAACACTGCTGCGAGCGGTGGCGGGTCTGCAATCCATGCATGGTGGCCGGATCCTGTGGAACGGCGCCGACCTCTCCCAGGTGCCTCCCCATCGCCGCGACTTCGGCCTGGTCTTCCAGGACTTCGCCCTGTTCCCTCACCTCGATGTGGGCCGCAACGTGGGTTTTGGCCTCAAGATGCAGGGCATCGCACCAGCCGACCGGTACGGACGGGCATCGCAGGCGCTGCGACAGGTAGAACTGGACGGGTTCGAACGGCGCCGGATATCCACCCTCTCAGGAGGTGAGCAGCAGCGGGTGGCCCTCGCCAGGGCTCTGGCCGCCGGACCGCGCATGCTGCTGCTCGACGAACCGCTCGGGTCGCTGGATCGGGCGCTGCGTGAGCGTCTGACCGAGGACCTGAGATCACTGCTGTCCCAACCCGGGATCACCGCCCTGTACGTCACCCACGACCAGTCCGAGGCGTTCGCCATCGCCGACAGAGTTGCGATCATCGACGGGGGGCACATCGTGCGGCGGGGCACCCCCGAGGAAGTGTGGCGTCGGCCCGCCACCGCCTTTGTCGCCGAGTTCCTGGGATTCCGCACCATCGTTGGAGCCACGGTGTCGTCGGGGATCGCCGACGCAGGCCCCTTCGGTGCCATCCCGGTGCCGGGCACACCGGACGGCGCCGCCCGACTGGTGATCCGCCCCGACGCACTGGTGATCGACACGGCGGGACATCTCGACGGCACCGTGATCTCCGCCACGTTCCAGGGCGACCACTACCGGATAACACTCGACGTCGAAGGCATCACCGCCGAGATCCACGACCGGCACACCATCTCCCCCGGCGATGTGGTCCGCTTGCGACTCGACCCCGCCGGAGTCGTGGTTGTGGACGGCTGAGTCCTTTCTCCCCCGTCCCAGGCACCCGGCGGGGAGGTGTCCCCACCCCGGAAGCAGAGGGCTCTTCTCTCTCTCCCCCGCCCCAGCGGAGGAGAAGAGATAGCGAGCACGTCTACCCGGCAGCCGCAACATCCACCCATCGGGCCTCACTCGCCCTGGCCAGGTCATCGAGCAGGATCGGGTAGACCGTCGTGGGGGTGCCGGCCGCCGACCAGACCTCGGTATGGCGGCGCAGGGAGACGTCGATCACCACGTCGACCGGATTGGCGTACCCGAACGCCGGGGTGCCTCCTGCGGCAAAGCCGGTGGCCTCCCTGGCTTCCTCGAGACCGGCCCGCCGGCCGGCCTCCCCGCCCATTGCCGCGGCCAGGAGGGCAGGATCAACCCGGTGATCGCCCGACATGATCACCACCACCGGCCGGTCATCGACCATGAACACCAGAGACTTGGCGATCGCAGACAGATCGCAGCCGGCCGCGGCCGCTGCATCCGCAGAGGTCTTGGTCCCATCGGGGAACAGGTGGACCCCGATGTCGAGGCCCCGCTGAGCGGCTGCATCGATCACCCTGCGGGAGGCCTCGGGCAGGTCCATGCCGCGGCCTACAGACCCGGTTTGTAGATCATTGCCCAGACCACAACCAGCAACACGATGGTCTCCACCGCCGCAACCCTGCCGATGCGCCGGTTCCGGGACCCGGCGGCCGAATCGCCGGTCTCCTCCTCGGCGATGAATGCCCTGGTCTGCGGTGCGTAGAAAGCGGGTCCCAGGATGAAGCCCAGCAGCATGCCGGTGAAGCCGATGCTGATCCAGGCCTGATCAAACCCCCAGGCATCCTCCCTGATGACCAGCCATACCCCGGATGCCAGTGCCACCAGGGCAGCAACGGCGAACGCCCGTGTGGCCGGCAGGGCCTCCTCGGCGAAGTGGATGCGGGTGGCCGCATCCGTCTTCAGTGCCCGCACCCCCAAGACCAGGAGCAGCACGTTGCCCCCCACCCAGACGGTGGCGAACAGGATGTGGATCAATTTGAGAATCCCAGAGAATCCTGCCGGAGGCATTGCACCACTCCTTGATGACCGGCCGATGAGGATAACCCGGACCGATCTGCTCGGCAGGGCCCGGGTCGCCCGGCTATTCCAGTCCCAGGAACCTTGCCAGGTCGTCGGCCACCCGAACCGCCTGCTCCAAAAGACCGGCCTCGACGACGCCGACATCGTCGTCCTCGCCGAGGTCGCCCCGCAGGTCCACGTAGATCTTCAGTTTCGGCTCGGTGCCACTGGGTCTGGCCAGCACCCGGCCCCCGCCCTCGAGTTCGAATTCCACCAGGGCCTGAGAGGCCAGCCACCTGGGCCGTACCTCGGCGTTGTCCCGATAGTCGGTCGTTGCCGTGACGGCCATGCCGCCCAGCGAATCGGGCAGCGAGGTCCGCAGCGACTCCATCGCCGCTGCGATCTCGGCGAGGCCCTCCGCCCCCGGCCGCACCAGGGCCTTCTGGGTGCTCACCCACAGGCCGTGCCTGCGGTACAGGCGGGCCAACCCGTCGAGGACCGTCTCATCCCGCTCACGGCAGGCCATCACCAGGTCGGCAAACCAGACGGCGGCACCGATGCCATCCTTGTCTCTCACCACCCTGCCGACGCAGTACCCCAGAGCCTCCTCGTAGCCGAAGGAGAATCGGCCGATCCCGTCTGCCTCCAGGTCCAGTGCCGCATTGCAGATCCACTTGAAGCCCGTCAGGGTCTGCTCGCTGAGTGCCCCATACACCTCGGCGATCGAGGTGAGCATCGGTGACGACACGATGCTGCTGACCACGATCGGCATCCCGGCCGAGTGCTCGAACCCGAGCACGAAGTCCGCCAGCAACAACCCGATCTGATTGCCGCTCAGGGTGCGCCACCCATCTTCCACCGGGACGCAGACCGCCAGTCGGTCGGCGTCCGGGTCGTTGGCCAGGATCAGGTCGGCACCCTCAGCGGTCGCCAATGCCTTGGCCAGGTCGAGGGCGCCGGGTTCCTCGGGGTTGGGGAAAGCGACCGTGGGGAACCGGCCGTCCGGTTCGGACTGCTCGGGGACCGGGATCACGTCACGGAACCCGGCGTTCCACAGCGCCCGGACCGCCAGGTCCTTCCCGACGCCGTGCAGCGGCGTGTAGACGATCTTCAGCGGCCCGCCCCTGGCGGACACCGGCCTGATGGCGACGAGGTCGGCCACATACTCATCGGCCAGGGCGGCACTGAAGGGCACGGCATCGGGGTGCTTCCCATCCAGCACTCCCTCCGCTCTGGGAATCTCATTGGCCGACGGGGCCACGGCGATCTCGGCGGCGATATCGGCGTCCACCGGGGGGATGATCTGTGCGGCGTTCTGGTCGTAGACCTTGTAGCCGTTGTCCTCCGGCGGGTTGTGACTGGCGGTCACCACCACCGCAGCGGTGGCTCCGATCCTCCGTGCGGCGTATGCCACCAGCGGAGTCGGAGCGGGGTCGGGGAAGAACCTCACCGGGATGCCGGCGGCCACCAGCACGCCGATGGTGTCTTCGGCGAACCGGCGACTGGACAGCCTGCCGTCGTATCCCACGGCGACGGGGCCATCGCCGGGCCGCATCCGATCGAGGTAGGCGGCCAGACCGGCGGTGGTGCGGATGATCATCGCCCGGTTCATGCGGTTCGACCCGGCGCCGACCCGGCCGCGGATTCCTGCCGTGCCGAATTCCAGGGTCCCACCCATGCAGGAACTCAGGGCATCGAGATCCTCCGCATCCACCAGTGCCTGTAGCTCAGCCCGGGTTTCCGGGTCCGGGTCACCGGCGATCCACGCCTCGGCGGCGGCGAGCAGTCGGTCCATGGATTCAGGTTACCGGGAAGGGCCTCCGTTATCCGTCATCCCAGCAACCTGGGCACCAACTTGGTGAACTCGTCCCGACTGGAGGAACCGACCAGGTAGCCGTCCTCATCGCGGATCGTGTCGAGGTGCTCGGCAACGTCCTCGACGGTCAGTACGCCTTCCCGTTCGGGATGCTTGAAGTAGCCGTCGGTCAGACCTATGAAGAACCGGCTCACCGAACCGCCGCCCACCGACCACAACTCCCCCGTCAGATCACAGGCCTCCGAGCAGAAGTAGGCCACCACCGGCGACACCGCATCGGCATCGAACCGATCCGCCGTGTCACCGAGCAGTTCCCTGGTCATCCGGGTGCCGGCGATCGGAGAAATCGTGTTGACCTTGATGTCGTACTTGGCACCCTCCAGTTTGAGGATGTTCATCAGGCCGACGAGGCCCATCTTGGCCGCCCCGTAGTTGGACTGGCCGAAGTTGCCCAGCACGCCGGATGCCGATGAGGTCAACACGATCCGGCCGTAGCCGTTCTCCCGCATCACCCTGATGGCAGGCCGGGTCACATAGAACGCCCCCCGCAGGTGCACGTCGAGGACCGCATGCAGATCCTCGAATTCGAGGTTGTGGAATGCCCGATCCCGCAGGATCCCGGCGTTGTTGACGAGGATGTCCACCCTGCCGTACTCATCGAGAGCCTTCTGGACCATCGCCTCCCCGCCTTCGGGATCCGCCACCGAGTGGTAGTCGGCCACCGCCTCTCCCCCGGCTGCGATGATCCCCTCGACCACATCGTCGGCCGGACGGCTGCCGTCGTCGATGCCGTGCATGCTGCCACCCGGGTCGTTGACGACCACGGCAGCGCCCCGTTTCGCCAACAGCTTTGCGTGCTCGGCGCCCAGTCCCCTCCCGGCCCCGGTGACGATCGCAACCCGATCCTGGAACTCGATCATGTGTGAGCCTCCTTCGATCCGAGGCTAGGTGACCGGAACGACGGGAGGCGGAACATGACCTTCTCCTCTGGTCCGCAGAGGAAGGACCGTCCATGCTTCTGGGAGAGAGGAAGGTTCGTGACCTCACGACGCCGGTGGACGATTCTGGGAGCTCTCACGGTGGCGGCGATGGAAATCACACCGGCCGCCGGAGGTGCGGCCACCGCCGCCGCGCCGGAGACCGACAACGGTGACGTCTCCGGGGGTCCGTGGGTCTTCGTCGGGGCCGCTGCCACCGGGGCGGCCGCATTGCTGGGGCTGGGATGGCAGTCCGTGAGACGGCGCCGTGGCTGACCGGCGGGCCCTCGTCCTGGCTGCTGCAGCCGTGGTGGCGATCGCGGTCGCGGTGACCGCCGTGGTGGTCGGCTACGAATCGCCGCTGAAGGTGAGGGGAACGGTCACGGACGACAACGGGATTCCGATCGAGGGGGCCGTCGTCCGCATTCAGACCACCGAGACGGCCACCCGTACCGATGAGCATGGCCGGTTTGCCATCCCCGTTCCCGGGCCTGACGAAGGGGTGCGCCTGACGGCCTGGGCGGAGGGCTATTACATCGTCGGCGGGGACGAACACCACGTTGGGGACGAGGTATCACTCGTCCTCAGGCCCCTGCCGGTGGCCGACGATCCCGGCTACGAGTGGATCTCGTACTACTACAGCGGGCCCTTGATGATTATGACCAGATCCTTCGATCCCGTGATGCTGGTCGGGGAAGAGACCCAGGCCTGCGCCGGGTGCCACAGCCGGGAGTTGCCCTGGTTCGAGCTCGAGGTGGACCTCCCGGTCGATCAATGGCTGCTCGACGCCCACGGGAATACGGCGAGCAATCCCCTCTTCCTGACGATGTACCTGGGCACCGATGTCGATGGCAACGCCAGCCCCCCGACCCGCTTCACCGATGACCCCGACCATGGGCCCATCCCGCTGCCGCCAGATCCGACCCTCCCCTACTTCGGCCCCGGCTACCGCCTGGACTTCCCGGACTCGTTCGGCAACTGCGCCGCCTGCCACACACCGATGGCGTCTGTCGAGGATCCGCACGGTGTGAACCCCTCCTCCGTCACCGGAGTCGCCGCCGAGGGGATCGGCTGCGACTTCTGCCACAAAGTGTGGGACGTACATCTGGACGCGGAGACCGATCTCCCAGACCCCAACCGGCCCGGCGTGCTCTCGTTCGAGTTCCGCCGCCCCCCGCCGGGGCAAGCGATCTTCGCAGGACCGTACGACGACGTCGCACCGGGAGAGGACACCTACGTTCCCCTGTATTCGGAGAGCGCCTTCTGCGCCTCTTGCCATTACGGCGTGTTCGGGGACACGGTCGTCTACGACTCCTACGGCGAGTGGCTGAGGAGCCCCTATGCCGATCCCGCCGCGGGACAGACGTGCCAGGACTGCCACATGCCACCCACCGGGGCCACGGTGTTCGCCGCGCCGGCGGAGGGGGGCCTGGAGCGCGATCCGGACACCATCCCCGGCCATCTCATGCCGGGGGCCGCCGATGTGGACCTGCTGCAGGCGGCGGTCTCCCTGTCGATGCACGCGTACGTCGAGAACGGCGCCCTGGTGGTGACCGTCGAGATCATCAACGACCAGACCGGCCACCACGTCCCCACCGACTCGCCGCTGCGCCACATGATCCTGCTGGTGGAGGTCACCGGGCCGGACGGGCCGCTGGCGCTCATCGAGGGTCCGGTGGTGCCTGATTGGGGAGGGGTGGGCGACCCTGCCGACGGCCGGTACGCCGGACTGCCCGGCACCACCTATGCCAAGGTCCTCGAGGAGTTGTGGACCGGGGTGTCCCCCACCGCGGCCTACTGGAACCAGACCCGCGTCCTGTCCGACAACCGCATCCCGGCGATGGGGTCGGATACGACCGTCTACCGCTTTGCCGGCCCCGGACCCGGCGGGGCGAAGGTCGAGGTCACCCTGCTGTTCCGCCGGGCCTACATCGATCTGGCCGACCAGAAGGGCTGGACCATCGACGACATCGTCATGGAGACGGCGTCGGCCTCGATTCCCTGACGGGTCGGCTCACACCGCCCGGGCCAGCGCTCCAGCGAGATCACCCTTGTTCTCGACGGATACCTCGCCCAAGCCGAGCCAGGCCGCCATCTCCGCCAACTCGATCGCCAGTGCCGGGGCGACCCGGGCAGCGCCCTTGCCTTCCTCCAGATAGGCACCCCGCGCTCTGAGTATCCCGGCTTCCCGGTCTGCCTTGAGGTCCACTCTGGCGACCAGATCGTCCCCGAGCAGGAACGGGAACACGTAGTAGCCGTACACCCGCTTGGGGGCAGGGACGTAGATCTCGATGCGGTAGTGGAACCCGAACAGCCGCTCGGCCCGCTCCCGGTACCAGATCAGCGAATCAAACGGACACAGCAGTGAACGGCCGTCAACGCTGCGGGGCTTGCCCGCCTCGGGGTGGATGAAGGCGTCGTCCTTCCACCCCTCCACCCGAACCCGCTCCAGTGCCCCCTCAGCCGCCAGTTCGTCCACGACCGGCCGGGCGGCCCTGATGTTGATGCGGTAGTAGTCGGCGAGGTCCCGGGTGGTGGCCACCCCCATGGAGGCTGCGCCCTTCAGCAGCAGCGCCCGCCGCGCCTCGGCGAGGTCGGGGACCGGCAGCGCTCTGATCTCGGGGGGGATCACTCGCTCGGGGAGGTCGTAGTACCTGGTGAAATTGCGGCGATGAGAGACGGTGACCTTGCCCCTGGCGAACAGCCACTCGAGGACCACCTTGCCGTTGCTCCACCCCCACCAGGATCCGGCACGCTCCCCGGGGTCGGCCAGATCGCCGACCGACAGAGCACCCCGCTCCCCTATCTCGTCCAGCACGCGGTCGATGAACCCGGGGTGCCGCTCCTCCAACTCCCGGTAACGCTGCCATGTGCCCCGGTACTCCATCCTGTGCTGGTACAGCGGCCAGTCACCCATCGGGACCAGCGAGGCCTCGTGGGCCCAGTATTCGAACAACTCCTTCTTGTTCACAAACGCTCGTTCGATGAGGCCGGGGTCGTAGCCCCCGAGCCGGGAGAACAGCGTCAGGCGGTGGGCCCGGGCGACCACGTTCACCGAATCGATCTGCAGCACACCTGTAGAGGCGAGCACCTTGCGGAGATGGCGGAGGTCGACGCGGCCCGACGGCCTGGGGCGGTGGAGTCCCTGGGCGGCGATCGCCATTCGGCGGGCCCTGTCGAGGGAGACGGTCCTCATTCGCCGGTGAACTGCGGTGGGCGCTTCTCCAGGAACGCCGCCACCGCCTCGCCGAAGTCGCTCGTCCGGAACATGGGCAGCAGTTGCCGGAACACCCGTTCGACGTGCTCCGCATAGTCGTCGGTGCGGCCCGCCCGCATCATCCTCTTCGCTGCCTGTACCGCCAGCGGCGGCATGGCGGCGATCTGGTGGGCCAGTTCCCGGCCCCGCACCCTTGTCGCCCCGGCGTCGTGGGCGACCTCCGACACCACCCCGGCCGCCAATGCCTCATCGGCGCACATGTCCTCGCCCAGGAAGTAGAAACGAGCGGCCTGCTCCCACCCAACCAGACGGGGCAGCAGATAGGTGTCACCGCTCTCGGGCACCAGATTGCGGGTGGTGGCGCTCACGAACCGGGCCGTCAGGGACATCACCCGGATGTCTGCGTTGAGGGCGACCCCCACCCCGTACCCGGCGGTTGGCCCGTTGATGGCCGCTACCACGGGCGTGTCGATCTGCTGCATCACGACTACCGGGGCGGTCTGCGGATCGAACTCGAATGCAAGCGCATCGAGGCGTTCCATCTGGCCGGCCGCTTCGACCAGATCGAGGCCCGCGCAGAACGCCCTCCCGGACCCGGTGAGCAGGATGCAGCGCACTCCGGGGTTGCTGTCGGCCTCGCGCAATCGCATCGTCAGAGCGTCGAGCATCTCCAGGGTGATCGCATTGAGGCAGTCGGGGCGGTTGAGGGTGACGACGGCGACATGGCCCTCGACCTCATAAAGGACTTCGGTCATGGCTCCTCCACTGGACACGACTAGGTAGCCTAAACGGGTGATACGGAAGGCTCTGTTGACGGTGAGGATGGGAGTCGGCTACCTGGTGGGCGGCTTCGCCACCGTGGTCCTGGGAACCATTGCGATGGTCCTGGCCTTCATCAACCCCAAGATGCACCTGATCACACTGGTGATGCGCGCCTGGGGGCGGGTGGTGCTGTTCCTCGTGGCGATCCGCGTGGATGTCGAGGGCGCCGAACTCCTGGATCCCCAGGGCTCATACATGCTGGTGTCCAACCACCAGTCGGCGATCGACCCCCCGATTCACCTCGCCTACCTGCCGGTGTCGGTGCGCTTCCTGACGAAGAAGGAGTTGTTCAGGTTCCCGATCTTCGGCCAGGCGATGCGAGCCGTCGGGATGGTGGAGATCGACCGGAGCGTCCATGGAGCCGCCCACCGCTCCATCAACCGTCAGGTGGCCAGGGTGATGGACATGGAGAAGTCGCTGATCATCTACCCCGAAGGCACCCGCACCGCCGACGGAGGGTTGCGCCCGTTCAAGAAGGGTGCCTTCAGGATCGCCGTGGACAACGGGCTGCCAATCGTGCCCTTGACTCTGCACAAGGCCTTCGAGGCATGGCCGCCCACCAGCCGCGTCTGCTTCGGCGGCCGCGTGAAGGTGGTCATCCACGAACCGATCCCCACCGAGGGCCTGGGCTCCGCCGACCTCAACGACCTCAGCGACCGGGTCCGCACCGTCATCGGCGACACGCTCACAAGGTTGCAGGCCGGGGCGTAATCTGGATTCCCGATCGGGTTCGGCCCAGTGGTCAGCGGCGGGTGTCTCGAACGACCGAACGTGATCCGATCAGCAGGGTGCCTACGCCAGCAATCCGTGCGTTGAAGCGCAACGGGAGACGATCTCCAGGGTCCTCGTCGAGCAGCGACCGCGCATAGTCGTCGTGGATCGCAAACCCGGTCACCAGTAACTCGAGACCGTTGCGTTCCACCGTGTATACGAGGAGGGTCTTGTCTGGAACTCCGGGAGGGTCGGCCGGCCGGGACAGATAGGTGCGGATCACAATGGGTGCATCCAGAGGCCGGCGACCGTCGCCGACCTGCTCGTGAGTGGCGGACTCCGTGATCACGCTGAGATCGAAACGATCCGGCGCGATGGCTCCATCCAGATGGGCACTGGGCGGCACGGTGGTGAACCCTGCGATGGAGGCGAAGCAGTAGGTGGCGTTGGCCAGGAGGGTGCCCGCCGGAGGATTCCCCGTGAGCCAACGCCTGTCGATGCCGAGCACGGCGGCGATATCGCCGTTGATCCAGCGATCCCTCTTGAGCCCGTACGGAGTCATCGTGCTGCTGAAGAGATACCCGTACGTGTGGGTGAGCCCTGCGTGGGCGAGATCCCGATGGAACGGCAGCCCCGCCCGCCGATGGATCATCTCGCCGAACCAATCGGGGATGACCCCAGCACCGGCGTGCTCGTCCACAGTGGTGCTCATCGACCAGGCAGGAAGGACGTCGCCCCCGGCCGCATCTGCGTCTATCTGCTCCAGAACCCGCGACAACAGACGATTCCCTCGACCCCGGGTCGGGAGCGATCCGGCCGTGATCTTCCGGCCCGCTGAGGCAAAGGTGAGATGACTCGAGATGAGGTCGGCAGCTTCGGCCGGCCTCACTCGGCCATCGAACAGCGGCCGCAGGATTCGGGTGATGTTCCGGGGAGAGATCGATCCGTCCTTTCTGGCGAACCCGGTGATCGGCCGTCTGCCGACCGATGACGGTGCCCGCTATTTGATGCCCGAGTGCATGAAGCTCTCGATGAACCGGCGTTGGAAGACCAGGAACACGACAAACAGCGGCGCTATGACCAGCAGCGTCGCAGCGGATAACAGCGACCACTGCGCCCCGATCTCCCCGAGTTGGGTGAACCGCACCAGACCTGCGGTGAGGGGGCGGCTCTTGTCGCTGTTGGTGATGATGAGCGGCCACAGGAATGCACTCCAGTGGAAGCTCGCCGTCGACAGCCCAAACGCCACAAACGTGGCCACGGACGGGGGAAGATAGACGTGGCGGAGCAGATGCCACCAGTTGCACCCGTCGATCACCCCGGCATCGACGAGGTCACGTGGGACCGCGAGGAATGCCTGGCGGACGAGGAAGGTGCCGAACGCCGTCCCGAAGTACGGGATGGCCACCGCCAGCCTCGTATCGAACAACCCCAGTTGCCGAATGGTCGTGAAGTTTGGTGCGAGCAGGGCCGTCGTCGGGATCATCAGTTGCAGCAGGATGAAGACGAAGAACGCCCGTTTGCCCAGGAAGTTGTAGTGAGCAAAGGCAAACCCGGCGAGGGTGGCGGTGACGAACTGCACGCCGAGGATCATCCCGACGATCACGATGGTGTTGACGAAGTACCGGCCGAACGGGGCGAGGTCGAGTGCTTTGGTGTAGTTGTCGAAGGTCAGCGGGAACGAGAACCACACATCGCCGGGTCCCATGGGATCCGATGGTGGGCGAAGCGATGCGATGACCGCCCACAACAGCGGCACGATCCACAGGAGGGCGATGACGATCGTCACGACGGTCGCCGCTCTGCCCCCCAGCCGGGACTTCAACCCAAGGAGTCGCCGGGTCTCAGACATCGGCAGACTTCCGTTCCGAGATCAGGAAGTTGGACACCGTGAAGACGAGCAGCACCACGACGAGGATCACAGTTATCGCCGCTGCTTGACCCACGTTGGAGAGTTCGAAGCGGACGTGCCACAGGTGGTAGAGGAGCAGGTTGCTCGCGTTGCTGGGGCCTCCTTTGGTCAACACGAAGATGTGGTCCACCTCGCGGAAAGCCCCGATGAAGGCGATCGTCGAGATGAAGAGCGTCGTGCGCCGGAGCAGGGGGAAAGTGATGCGCGTGAGTGTCTGCCACGAGTTGGCCCCGTCGATCGCTGCCGCGTCGAACACATCGCTGGGGAGTCCCTGGAGCCCTGCGAGATAGAAGATCATGAAGAACCCGGCGTTCTTCCAGATCATCACGATCATGATGGTGATGAGTGCAAGATCCGGATTGCCCGTCCAGTTCTGAGCTCCGTCGTACCCGACGAGACGGAGGGCCCAGTTGAAGAGGCCGTAGTTGGGTGTGAAGAAGAACAGCCAAATGGTCGCCGCCGAGACCAGCGGCATCATGGTCGGATAGAAGAAGGCGAGACGCGCCAACCCGACGCTGCGAATCTTGCGGTTGACCATCATCGCAAAGAGGAAGGCCAGGAAGATGCTGATCGGGACGGTCCCGAGCACATACAGGAATGTGTTCTTCAGGACCCTGAGGAACACGTCGTCCGTCAGCAGGTCCTGGTAGTTCTCGAGGCCGACGAATGTCGGCTCGCGGAACTGGAGGATGTTGAGCCGCTGCCGGAAGAAACTCTGATAGGTCGCCAGAATCGTCGGCCATGCGGTAAAGGCGGCGACGAAGACCAGGGTGGGAAACAGCAACAAGAACGGGCGCAGAAATGGCCGCCGGCGACGCCGTCGCCGGCGGTCCTCTTCATTCGACTCAGGGGTGCTGGCCGTCCTCGGGTTTGTGGGTGGCGGGCGGGGCCGCACGAGTGCAGGCCCCGCCCTCCTGGAGTTTGGTTACGGAAGGAACGGTTCGAGGGCCGTGTCTGCGGCCAGCTGCGCTGCAGCCATCGCCTCGGCAGCCGTCATCTCGCCGTTGTAGGCACGCTGCAGATAGTCGTGGAAGATATTCCTGATCTCCCCGAGGTTCTGGATCGCAAACTCGGCTCCCGCATACTGGAGTGCATCTCGTGCCTCTCCGGCCTGCGGAACCTCTGCGATATGAGCCTGCATTGCGGCAGAGTCGTAGGCACTCTGGCGTGCTGCGATGTAGCCGGTCTGGACGCTGAAGTCGGCCGTGCGGTCGACATCAGCGAGGAACTCGATGAACTTCCAGGCGGCTTCCTGTTCGGCCTGCGGGGCGCCTTCCATGATGTAGAAGTTGCCGCCGCCGACGACCGTCCCATAGGTTCCGGCTTCCTTGCCGGGAATTGCCATGACTCCGACCTCGAAGTCGGCCTGCTCCAGGATGCCCGGGAGGCTTCCGCTCGAATGGACGATGAACGCGGTCGTGCCGCTGGCGAAATCGGTCGGGGCCGTCGCCCACACACCCTGCACGCCGGCGGGGGTCGCGCCGTAAACGGCCGACAGGTCGATGTAGAACTGCACGGCCTCGATGACGCTCGGGTGGTCGAAGAACACCTCTGTGTCGCTGTCACCGACGATGTTCTGGCCGTTGCCGATGGGGAGCGGCTGGAAGGTCCAATACGGCCATCCCGACGGCCATTGGATGCCCCAGTTCTCTCCCTCGGTCAACGCTCCGGCCGCGGTGCCCAGTTCGTCCCAACTCGTCGGCACGCCGAGGCCGGCTGCGGCCAGTGCGTCGATGTTGTAGTACATGAGGACCACGCTGCGCTGGAACGGGATGCCCCAGGTCTGGCCGGCCGCACGCGAGTTCTCCATGAACGCAGGGAAGAAGTCATTCAGGAAGGCGCCGCCGTCGGCGCTGCCGGCGATGAAATCGTCGAGCGGAACGATGAGCCCAGAGTTGGCCAGGTCATTCATGTCGGCGGCGAGCATCAGGCCGAGCGCAGGCGGTTGGCCTCCGCCTTCCACGGTCGTCTGGATCGCCGTCTTCACGTCGCCGTATCCGCCGGAGAACACGGGTTCGACCGTGATCTCGGGGTTCTCTGCCTGGAACTCGGCAACGTAGCCGTCCAGGATCGCGGCGATGGGTGCATCGACCGCCACCGGGTAGAAGACCTGGATGGTCACCGGGTCCGGAGCCTCGGTCGTCGGCGGCGCTGCGGTCGTCGCTGTCGTCGCTTCGGTCGAATCCGTAGTCGCCGCGGTCGTCGTCGCCGCTGCTGTCGTCGCTGTCGTCGCTTCGGTGGTTTCGGCATCATCATCGCCGCATGCAGCAGCAACGAGGGTGAGCGCCAGTAGGAGAATTGTGAGTCGAGCCTTCATTGGCAACTCCTTTCAGATAGCCCATGAATGTAGCCGCTCCTGAAGTGCCCGAATCCGTGTGCCAAGCCGTGTTGGGGACGGGTTGCCGTGGACCGGGATTCCGATCAATCCACATCGACGGTCGCCCACATCCGGGTACGGCTACGGCCTCATCCCGGGCAGCGATTCACCCCCTCGGTCCGGCCGATGCATCTCGGTTCTGCTCCTAGAGAGCGATCGCCAGACGCCGCTCGACCCGCCGCCCGTAGGCGATGACCAGCGGCGCCATCACCAAGCAGATCGCCACCGCCACCACGATGTCCACCCACACGTCGCCGGGCCCCGCCCCCAGCACCCCCACCTCGTAGACCGGGTTGAGGAAGTAGTAGGTGGGTGCCAGCCGGGGGATCCACTGAGGGAGATTCGGCCAGATCGTGAAGATCACCGGCAGGAAGATGAAGATGCCGCCGCCCTTGATGGTGGTGAACAGGGTGTTGGCATCCTTGGCCCACATTCCGAGCACCAGGCCGAACTCGGCAAGCATCGCCGAGCCGATCCCCAGGATCAGCAGCAGCAGGAACGGCCTTCCCCCAAAGGCGCCGTTGAGGCCCAACGTCACCATCGCCATCGTCGTGGCCAACCCTGTGGCCACCGCCCCCTTGGCCACCAGCACGTCGCCCATCCGCACCGGACTCACCAGCAGGGCATCGATGGTGCCGCTCTCCCTTTCCTCCAGCAGCGATGCGGCGGGCAGGAACAACCCGGCGACCATGGCCGCGTAGAACACCATCATCGGGACCAGACGATCGCCGATGGGCACGAAGTCCTCATCCCCGATCCGGGTGACCACCACATCCACCGCAGGTACTGCCCCGGTCACCCCGTCGATCAGGTCGGCCACCACCGACACCAGCACCAACCTGGTGCCTGCCAGGGAGGATCCCGACATGTAGAGCAAGGCTTCCGGATCCTCACCTGCTGCAACTGCCGGGTCGAACCCGGCGGGAAGGACCAGGCCGGCATCGAAATCGTGGGCCTCCACCCTCAAAAGCAACACGGCGGCATCGGGCACCACGGTCACCTCCACCCCCTGCAACTCCAGTGCCGCCGAAGCGATCTGCGAATCGCCCAGGTCGGCGATGGCGAGGCGGGGCGCCGGTTCGAACAGGCTCCCGAACACCCCGGCGATCAGCAGCGTCATCACGATCGGGAGTGCGATCGAATACAGAAACACCGGCGACCTGGGACCGAGGCGCAGGTCCTTGACGATCAGCCGCCAGGTGGAGAGAGGTGTCACAGTGCAGCCACCCTTCTTCGCAGGGTCACGATACCGGCGCCGAACAACACCACACACCAACCGGCCAGCATCAGCAGGGAGGGAGCCACATCGGACCAGCCCTCACCGTTGGTGGTGACCCCGACGATGGCATCGACGAGGCCAAACGACGGCAGCGCCTTCACCCAGAGGGCGGGTGACCCGGGAAACAGCACACCGAACGCCGGAATCATCAGCGGGAGCATGAAGACCATGCTGATGAACAGCACGCTCATGAAGTCGCGGCCGAACGACCCGGCCACCATGCCGAGGCCCGTCACCAGGACGGCCCCCAGCAACAGGGAGAAGAGGATCAGGGGAGGATTGGCCGACAGCCCGCCGATCACCGCCATCAACAGTCCGGCCTCGGAGAAGGCGAGTGCGGTACCGAAGATGCTCTTGGCCGCCAGGAAGTCCACGAAGGTGGCCGGCGTGGCCAGCACCGCCACCACGGTCTTGGCCTGCACTTCGGAGGCCACCAGCGACGCGAGTGCCAGTGTCTCCACCATGAGGATCATGAAGGCCAGCAGCGGGCGCATCTGCTCCCGAAGCGACACCTGGTTGCCTACACGATCGGTGCCGAGGACGACGATCTCGATCATGGGGGTGACGGCGGCCGTCTCCCCGGAGACGGCCGCTGCGATCTGATCGACCATTCCCTCCACGAGGTACCCGATCTCGCCGGGCATGCCGGCCGGAACCAGGATCTCCACGGTGACCGGTTCGCCACCCTGGAGAGCTTCGGCGAATCCATCGGGGAACGACAAACCGGCGACCGGGCCCCCGCCGTCCTGCACCGCTTCGGCGAGAGCCTCACGGGTGTCGTATTCGATCATGTCGAGGCCGGGACTTGTGCCGATGGAATCGGCAATCGACTCCATTCCACTCTGGTGCACACCCAGCGTGATCGTCTCGTCCACCGACGACGGCATCAGGAAGTACATGACCGCATAGGCCACCAGGCCCAGGATGGTCATGTAGAGGAAGAAGCGATCCCGCCCGAAGGACCGCAGGTCCTTGCGCAGGATGACGGCGACGACCCGGGGTGTCATCCCTCCAACCGCCTCCCTGCAAACGTCACGAAGACGTCCTCGAGAGTGGCCTCCTCGGTGTGGATGGTGAGGAGATCATCCCCGGCCACCGCCTCCCGCACCCGATCCTCGGAACCCTCCTGATCCAGTTCGACGATCACCTCCCGGATCTCGCCGCCCACCCGATGACGAATCTTCACCCTCCGTTTGCCGAGCGCCAGTTTCAGCGCCTCGGGGGCGTCCAACGCCAGGATCTCGCCGGAGTTGATGAACGCCACTCGATCCGACAGCGAATCGGCCTCATGCATGTCGTGGGTGGTCAGCAGCACCGCCGCCCCCCTGGCGGCCTCGGCCTCGATCATCGCCCGGATGGCACGCGCCGATACCGGGTCGAGACCGTCGGTCGGTTCGTCGAGGAACAGCACATCGGGCGTATTCACCAGGGCCCGCGCCATCATCAGCCGCTGCCGCATTCCCTTGGAGTAGTCGGCGACCCTGTCCTTGCGCCTGTCGGCAAGACCGACCCGCTCCAGCAAGCCGGCGACGTCGAGGTCGTCGAGGCCGTAGAGACTGCCGAAGAACCTGAGGTTCTCCTCGGCCGTCATGGCGGTGTAGAGGTTCTTCTCCTCGAAGCACACCCCTATGCGCCCCTGGATCTCCTCGCGGCGGGCCGGCATCGGCAGGCCGAGGATCTCGATCGATCCGTTATCGGGTGGCAACTGCCCGGTCAGCATCTTGATGGTCGTGGATTTCCCCGCCCCGTTGGGTCCCAGGAATCCGAGGATCTCGCCCGACTGGACCTCGAAGGACACCGCATCGACGGCCTTGTCGTTTCCGTAGGAGAAGGACAGGTCGGCGACGGCGATGGCGGCGCTGCTCATGGATGCCTCCATTCAGCGGACGTTTCTACAGCCAGTCTGGTCCGGGAGACCACCGGGGCGTAGGGTCGTCCGGCCCCTCCGGCTCACCGATCGACCCCGCCGGACCACCTCTCCGGCGGGGCCTCGTCTCACAACTCCCTGGCCCCCGCCCGGTGCACCGCGGCGGTCAGCAGCAGGCCGATGTGGATCACGGTGACCAGGGCCGACCCGAGGTAGTCGCCGACCGCTCCGTCCATCACCAGGCCCACCTGGGCTCCGACCAGATGGCTGGGCAGCCACCGCCCCACCGCATCGGCGATCCCGACGATAGGGAGGAGCAGCAACACCAGCAGAGACCCCATCACCGTGCCCAGCACGCTCTCGAGGCTGCTCCCGATGGCAGCCGCCACCGCCACGGCGAACGCCAGGTAGAGGATGCCGAACAGGGCGCCGAGGAGAAGGCCTCCCGCCGGCAGTGCACCGATCAACACGGCCGTCTCGTACCAGGCGATCCCAACGCCGATGACGTAGGCGGCCGCGGCTGCGGCGAGCGCCACGGTGAACCGGGGGATCACCAACCGCACCGCCGAGGTGACCCTGGTGCGTAGGAAGATCGCCATCTCCGGCAGAGCACCGGGGGTGAGGGCACCGGCAGCGACGACCACGGCCACCAGCAGGCCGATGGGGTAGATGTTGCCTGCGAACTGGGCGATTCCGTCGACGGGTACCGGATCGGGCACCACCACCTGGATCTCATCGCCCCCGAAGCGATCGATGATCGCCGACAGGTAGCGGGCGGTGAGTGGGCCCACAAATCCAAAGAAGGCGTAGGCGCCGATCAGGGCGATCAGTCTCCTGGTTCTGATCAGCCGCAGCCATTCGAGCCTCCAGAGGTTCATGAGATGACCTCCAGGAACACATCTTCGAGGCTTGGCGCCTCGGGTCGGATCGAGATGACGGAGACGTCGATCCCGCCGAGGACCCCCACGAGACGCCGCTCGGCCTCCCCGAGCGAGACGATCCTCACCAGCAGATCCTGGTCACCGCGTAACTCCACCGAGTCCACCCACGGCTCGCCTTCCAGGGCCGGCACTGCGGAATCCCTGCCCCGCCGGAAACGAACCAGATAGGCGGGCCCGGCCCGCCCGGCCATCAGATCCTCGGCGGGACCCTGGAAGAGGAGTTGCCCCTCGTGGAGAATGCCGAGACGGTCGCTGACCTCCTGTACGTCGGTGAGGATGTGGCTGGAAAAGACGACGGTGGCCCGGCCCCTCGCCCTTCTGACGAGGTCGAGAACATCCCGCCTGCCCGCCGGATCGAGTGCCGAGGCCGGTTCATCCAGGATCATCACCTCGGGATTCCCGACCACGGTGGCGGCCACCCCGAGTCGCTGCAGCATGCCCCGGGAATACCCGCCGACCCGCCGGTCGGAGGCATCGGACAACCCGGCCTGGCCGATCACCCGATCGATGGCATCCGGCCCGATGTCGGAAGACGTGAGGGCACCGGCCAACTCGACGACCTCCCTCCCGGTCAGCCATGGGTCGAACCGGGGAGTGTCGGGCAGCACCGCTATCCGGGTGTGGTCTGCGGCGATGGACACGGTGCCGGAGGTAGGCGCCCGCAGGCCGGCGAGGATCGACAGCAGGGTGGTCTTGCCTGCGCCGTTTGGCCCGACCAGACCGAACACGCTGCCTGCGGGAACGATGAGGGAGACGCCGGCGAGGGCATCTATCCCGTCGTAACGCTTGACGAGATCTGTGGTGGTGATCACGTCCGTGATCTGCCCGCCAGCAGCCAGACGATGCCGCCCAATGGGATGCTCAACACGATGAATGCGGCCCACCACCAACGGGCGGGCGGTTCCACCGGTGAGTGGAACAGGTCTCGCAGGCAGTACGCCATGAATGCGACGACCGCAAGGATCAACGGGGCAAGGGCTGCGACGAGCATCGGGGCCGGCTTTCTGTTGGATTGCTCTGGTGAATCCTATGCGCCTCCTCATCCCGATCAATCACCGGAGATGCCGGCATGAGAAATGGGTCCATCGGCCCTTGCGTGGCGCTCCGACATGGGGGCAGGCTGGGGAGGAGCAACCGGGAGGTCTCCATGCGCCGCATCGTGCCAGCCATCGCGATCGTCCTGCTCGCTGCCGCCTGTGGCGGCGATTCGTTTGGCCCGGCGCCCAACGCCACCTTCATCGGGCCCATCGCCACTCAACCGGGCGTCTCGGGTGAAGTCGGCTTCGTGATCTCGGAGTCGGGGGACGGCATCGTCTCCGCCAATCTCGGAGTGCGTTTTGATGACTTCGACTGCGGGCCGGACGCCATGCCCAGGACGGTGCCCGGTGTGGGCGGAGCGGTCACGCCATTGGGCGTGACCCTTTCCAGGGGTGGGAGCAGCGTCATCTACTCACCGCCTCTGACCATCGAGGACGGAATCTTCCGGGGACGCGGATTCTCCGGCGAATTCGATTCCCCGACCTCGGCACACGGGATCATCGACATCGGCGTCCTCTACGACTGCGGGGACACCCTCACATGGACCGCCGGGTCGGGGTGACCGTCCGGCACAGTCGGGCCCGCGACTACACCCGCCTGGCGATGACCAGGTTGTCGATGGCGTAACGCACACCATCCTCGACGTCGACGGGTCGCACCACGGTCTCGGCTCTCTCGATGTCGAGGCTCTCCCCCACCACCAGGGAGGCATCCGATGCCGTGTAGAGAACCGACGAGTGGGAGGGGCCGCCGTAGCCCTCTTCGAGGTTGCGGCTGTCGTGACCGATCAGCAGCAGGCGCCCGCCGGGGCCCACCGACGCCGCAGCCTTGAGCCACACCGAATCACGCCCCGGCGCGGGAATCTGCAGATAGGCGATGGTGACCAGGTCGTACACATCGGGGCCCGGTTCCCATTCGAGCAGGTCGGCGTGCCGCCACTCGATGGTGACGTCGCGTTCGTCTGCCAGCCGGGTGCCCTTCTCTATCGCTACCCCGGACCAGTCGATCGCCGTGACCTTCCATCCCTGCTCGGCAAGCCACACTGCATTGCGACCCTCGCCTGCGGCCAGCACAAGAGCGGACCCCGGATCCAGGGCACCAACGACACTCACCACGAAGCGGTTCGGCTCGACCGTCCACAGCAGTTCCTGGTCGCGGTATCGGTCGTCCCAATCGTGCTGATCCATGGTCGCAGCGTACCGCCGCGCCAGGATCAGCCGGCCATCAGCACCTTGCCGATCCTGTCGAGGCCCTCGGACAGGTATTCGAGCGGCAGGCCGTAGGAGAGACGCATGTGACCCTCGACTCCGAAGTAGATACCGGGCACTACCAGCACGCTCTGCTCGCGGCGGATTCGGTCGGCCAGTTCCTCCGATCCGACATCCAGGTGATAGCGAAGGAAGGCGATGGCGGCCGCATCGGGCGGGCGAATCGTGAACAGCCCCTCGTGGGAGTCTGCCCACTCCTGCAACATCGGGTAGCCCCTCCGGATCAGACCCCTGGTCCGCTCCAGCAGTTGGGGCCTGACGTCGGGACGCAATGCGATGGCCGCCAGGTGATTGGCCATCATCGAAGCGCTGATCGTCGTGTACTCGTGACGCCGCCATATCTCCTGCAGCAGTGGATCGGGGACGACGGCCCACCCGATCCGCAGCCCCGGCATCCCGTAGGCCTTGCTCATGCTGCCGACGGCCACCACCCGGTCGCTGCGGCCCCAGAACGAAGGAGTCTCGGCGTCGCCCACCCGTTCGGCGCCCCGATACACCTCGTCGGCCAGCAGCCAGGCCCCGCTGCGCTCGGCGACATCGACGACCGCATCCATCTCATCGGATCGCAGTGCCCGCCCGGTGGGATTGTTGGGGTTGCAGACGGCGATCATCTTCACCCCGGAACCGGCAGCCTCCTCCAGTCCTGCGATGTCGAGCGCCCATTCCCTATCGGGGTCGAGGCGGAAGGTGCGCAGGTCGGCGCCCTCGTTGCGGGCGATCCCCCAGATCTGCAGGTAGTTGGGCACCATCACGGCGATCCCGTCGCCGGGGCCGACCAGAGTGCGGGTGACGATGTGATTCGCCTCGATGGCCCCCACGGTGACCAGCACCTGCCCGGGCCTCGCCCCATAGATGGCGGCGATTGCTTCCCGCAGTTCCGGGATGCCCTCGACGTGGGGGTAGTTGAGATCTATGCCGAGAAGATCGGCGGGGTCGGTGCCCGACATCTCCAGGAACTCGCCCAGAGTGATCGGGAGGGCCCCGCTCTCGGTGAGGTTGACATCCACCCCCTGCTCGAAGCGGGACATGAACTCCTCGAGGGCGAAGGGGGTGAATGGACTCATAGACGAAAGGCTAGGCCGAATGCAGTCAGTCGTAGATCCCGGTCAGCACGCAGCAGCCCTCGACGACCTCGCACAGGAAAGCCCCCACCGAGGTGACGATCTGGTACCGGTCGGCGGGGGCCCTGCCCTCCCACCAGTGGTCGATGACACGCCACGGCCCCGCCCACGACAGCACCGGCTCCCAGCAGCTCCCCAGGCGAATCCGCACCGGGAACCCGCCGTCCCACTCCACCTCGACGGCGGGAGGGTCGGGCGGCACCAGCACCGGGGTGGGTGACGGCAGACGGCCCGGCCAGGGGGCCTTCGGGTCGTGGGGTGGTTCACCCGGTTGCTCCTCCCAACGATGCCACTGCACCTGCTCGCCCGGCTCCCTGCCTCCCTGGGGCCTGGCCTGCAGCACCGCATCGGGCCCCAGCAGCGCCTGCGCCCTGGCCAATGCCCTGCGCTCCTCCAGGTCGGTGGCTGCATCCTCGGTGAGCCGCAACTGGCGGCCCCGGTCGCACAGGTCGGAGGGGGCCACCCGCAGCCGGACCAGGCCGCCGGGCACCCCACCCGACTCGACCCAGGCCCGCAACTGCCAGCGGATCCGGTCGGCCAGTTCGCCCTCGGTGAACGGGCCGCTGCTGCCCCAGGTACGGGTGCGCACCACCCCCCGGGCCGACTCGGCCTCCACCTCCACCCGGTGCGGGACGCCGCCGTGGGGGGCCAGGCCGGCCATCAGGCGTCCGGCCACCGCCCTGGCGGCAAAGGCCGCCTGCTCGAGGCCGGTAATGGGGGGATCGAACCGCTCTTCCACCGAGATGTCCACGGGAATCGCCCTGGGCATCGGGGCCCGGTCCTCCCCTGCTGCTATCCGGTGAGCCTGCAACCCGGCCGGGCCGAATCGGGACGCAATGGCGGCCCGGGGCATACCCCGCAGATCGCCCAGGGTGCCGATCCCCAGCCAGCGGAATGTGGCGACGATGTCATCCACCCCCAGCGTGCCCACATCCAGGTTTGCCAGGAAAGCGTTGGTGTCGGTGACGATCATCGGCGGGTCGGCGGCGGCCATCCTGGCTGCAAACGGTCCGTCGGCCACCCCGATCCTCCCGCCGGGCCCGGCCGCCCGATCGAGGGCAGCGGCCACCAGGCCGGTGACGGACCGTTCGTCCCCGTAATAGCGGAGCGCCCCATCCAGCGGCACGAACAGCAGGCCGGGGTGGGCCACCTCTACCCGGGGGACCACCGCCTCGACGACGGCCACCACCGGTTCGAAAGCGACTGCTTCAGCACCGGGATCGGCGGCCAGGGTGACGACGTTGGGGCATACCGCCTCGGCCTCGCGGCGGCGCATGCCGGGGCGGACCCCGGCCTGCAGGGCGCGGTCGTCGGCGGCGGTGACCAGATTGCCGCCGTCTACGACCTGGCAGGGCTCACCCGGCGGCGCGTCGGGACGGCGCAGCGGCCAATCCGGGAACCACACGCACAGCGTCCGTCCCATCGTCCTCCACCTCGATGTGCCGCTCCAATCCCCCGACCCCTTTGCCTCCGGCCTGCAGCGTCAGCAGACGCCGGGCGAGCCTGCCGTGCCCGTCACCGACTCCCTCCCAGGCGACCCCATCCCACTGCAGCCGCAGATGGGCCAGGCCCGAGGGCAGCCCGCCCCGCAGCGGGCGTAGCAGCAGTGCCGAACGGCGCGCCCTGGCCAGCGCCCCCAGGCGGCGCAGCATCTGCTCGGCGATGCCCCCGGGGACCTCGGCATAGATGGCGCCGACGCCCTCCAGCAGAGCTGCGGTCACCTGGGCCCAGAGGGACCGGTCGGGGCAGCGCACCACCACCAGGCGCTCCGGGGAGAGCCCCACCTCCCAGGCAGCCAACGGCGACAGCCACCCCCGCACATCCACCACCGCCACCGTGCCGTCGTGACCGGCGAGCATGGCGAGCCCGAGGCGGGTGAGGCCGTAGCCGGGTGGGCCCTCCAGGCCCATCACCCGCCCCGGTTGGGGGGTCAGCAGGCCCGGAGGCGCGCCCGGGTCGGTGCGTGCCGCGCCGATCTCCGCCATCCGTCCTCCCATCCCGGGCCTATCACTCTAATCGAACATGTGTTCGATTGCAGCGTGGAGAACGTCGGATGCACGGGACCCAAAATGGGTTGTGTCTCCGTGCGGATTCGATATGGTTCATATCATCTGAGCTGTTCAAGCACCTTGAACATAGGAGGCGCACGATGACCAGGACGGAACAGGAGTTCCTGATCGAAGACCTCGAGGATTTCCGGGTCATCGACAACCCGTTGCGCCAGCGCATCCTGCACCTCGCCCGCCACCCGAAGTCGGTCCGCGAACTGGCCGACGCCCTCGGGGTCCCGGTGACCCGCCTCTACTACCACGTCAACATGCTCGAAGAGAGCGGGTTCATCGAGGCCGTCGACGTCCGGAAATCGGGGGCCCAACTGGAGCGCATATACCAGAGCCGAAAGGGCGTGGTGAGGCCCTCCCCCGAACTGGTGGACCGAATCGAGGACAAGCAGAAGGCCGCCCACATCCTCGCCGGCGTCCTGCTCGACATCACCCGGGTGGAGACCGAGGCGCTCATAGAACGGGGACTTCGCGGTGAGGATGTGTTCGGCGACCTGGCCCGGGCAGTCCTGCAGTTGCCCACCCCGGTCGCCGAGGACTTCAGGCGCCGCCTCGAAGAACTGGTCCATGAGATGCGCGATGCCGCCACCGCAAACGACGACAAAGACGCCCCCATCTACTCGTTCACCTACGCCTTCGTCCCAACCGACATCCCGTAGGGAACCCGCCGGCGGCCCCCTGGCTCTCTCCCCCGTCCCCGGCGGGAGAGATGCCCCGACACCCGCCGGGGAGGCTCCAGACACTCCGAGGCCCCCACGGCGAGGGCCTCGGAAGCGCCGCAAGCAATCGGGCCGATCAGGCGGCTCTCTCAAACGCGGGGGCGGGGGAGAACTCACCGACCGGGCGGCGGCCTTCGATGCTGATGCGGGGCATCCACTGCAGCCACTTCGGCAGATACCAGTTCAGATCACCCAGCAGGGCCATCGTGGCGGGAACCAGCACCGAACGCACGATGGTGGCGTCCAGGATGACGGCGACGGCGAGGCCGAAGCCCATCTGCTGGAACATCACCAGATCGCCGATGGCAAACCCGCCGAAGACCGCAACCATGATGAGGGCGGCGCCGGTGATGATCGCTCCGGTGGACCCGAGACCGAACGCCACCGACCCTGCGTTGTCGCCGGTCTCGTCGTAGTTCTCCTTGATCCGGCTCAACAGGAAGATGTGGTAGTCCATTGAGAGCCCGAACAGCACGGTGAACAGGAACAGAGGCACCCACGCTTCGATGACATCGGTCTGCTGGAACCCGAGCACCCCGGCGCCCACCCCATGTTGGAACACCAGCACCAGCAGGCCGTAGGCGGCGCCCACCGACAGCAGGTTCATGACGATCGCCTTCAACGGGACGACGATCGACCGGAACACGAGCATCAGCAACAGGAACGACATGCCCAGCACGAAGACGAAGATGATGGGGCTGCGGTCGCTGATGACCCGGGTGTAATCCGCGGTGAAGGCGGCCTGTCCGGTCACCAGCACTTCGGCGTCCACCCCGGTGAAGGCGGCCGGGATCAGGTCGTTGCGCAGCGTGTCGAGGGCGGCGGCGGCCTCGGCGGTGGACGGGTCGATCTTGGTCACGGCATCCAACACGAGCAAATCCCCGGAGAGGGAGGCCCGGGTGGTGATGTCCCCGTACATCGGGTCGCCGGCAAGCGCCGCGGTCAGCGTCTGGACCGCTGCGGTGATGCCGGGGTCGGCCACGTCGTCGGCGGCGACGACGATCGGCGTCATGATGGCCCCGGTTTCGAACTCCTCGTTGAGGGTCTGGAATGCGTGCAGGCCGGAACTGTCGGCGGGCAGCGCATCGATGAAGTTCTGCCCGGTCTCGATGGTCAGGTAGGGGGCGGCGGCGGCGAGCAGGATGCCCACAGACAGCACCATCGACAGCACCGGCCTGGCGGTGACCACCCGGGTGACCCGGTGCCAGAAGCGACCGCCGCCCCGGTGGTAGTGGGCGCGGCCTGCGAAGGGAACCTTCCCCTTGTCGATCCGGTCGCCGAGCAGGCGCAGGATCGCCGGCAGGGCGGTGATGGCGGCCAGGCCGGTGGCGACAACCGCCAGGATCGCCCCGATGCCCAGGCTGCGCATGGTGGTATCCGGCATGATCATCAGGCCGCTGAGGGCAACGACAACGGTGATGCCCGAGAACAGCACGGCCCGGGTGGCCGTCTCGGCCGAACGGATCACCGCATCGGTCACATCGGCCCCCAGGGCCCGTTCCTCCCGATACCGTTGCACGATGAACAGCGTGTAGTCGATGCCGACCGCCAGGCCGATCATCACGATCATGTTGGTGACGAAGAACGACAGGTCGAACACCCGGCCCACCAGGGCCGTCGTGCCGAGAGCGAGCACGATCGACATGACCGCCACCAGCAGCGGGATCCCGGCGGCAACGGCGGCGCCGAACACGAGGATCAGGATGACGGCGGCGACGGCCAATCCCAGAGTCTCACCGCGGGCCAGGGTCTCCTCGGCCAGATGGGTGAACTCGTCACCCACCGACCCGTACCCGATGGTGGACACGCTGAAACCATCCGAGGAATCGGCCTCCTCGACCAGGGCGACCACCGGTTGCACGTTGTCGACGGCGTCGGCCTCGCCACCGGCCAGGGTGGCCACGATCAGGGCGGTCTGCCCATCGGTGGACACCAGGCCGGGGACACCGTCCAGATAGGAGGTCGCCGAGACCACGGTGTCCATCGCCTGCAACTCGGCGACCAGGCGGGCGGTCTCGGCCCCAAACACCGGGTCGTCCGCGCCGACGGACGATTCGACCAGGATGAACTCCTGTACCGGGTTCTGCCCGGTGAGGCGCTCCTCGATGAGGTCGGTTCCCCGCTGCGACTCGGTTGAGATGGTCAGCCCGCCCTGATCGGTGACCACATCGCCCAGTCGGCCGGCAGCGACGAAGGCCACGGCCAGCAGGACGACCCACATGCCGAGCGTCCTCCAGGGGTGACGGACGGACGCTGCGGCCGCCCGTCCGGTGAAGCCGAGTTTCTTGTTCACGGCACGTTCCTCTCGTAGTGATGGATGCCATGGGCAACCTCTCAGAACGGGACGCTGCCGTCATCGGGCACAAGGGGGATTCAGCACTCCCCCGAACGAGGGAACCTGGTCGGCTCGAGCCGCCATGCGGCGAGCACGTCACAACAGGCGTCTCCCACAATGGGCGACGGCTGCCTACGCTTCCGCCCTGTGACCGACTATCCCGTGATCATCCAGGGCGGTTTGGGCGTGGCCGTGTCGGGTTGGCGTCTTGCCGGGGCGGTCTCGTCCGAAGGCCAGTTGGGCGTCGTATCGGGCACGGCCATCGACGCGGTGCTGGTCCGGCGCCTGCAACTCGGTGACCCGGGTGGACACATCCGGCGGGCGCTCGATGCGTTCCCCATCCCCGGCGTCGTCGGGGACATCCTCGATCGCTACTTCGTCGACGGCGGCAAGGCGCCCGATGCACGTTTCAAACAGAAGCCGATGGGCAAACTCAAACCTTCGCGCCGCCTCGAGGACCTCCTGGTCGCGGCCAACTTCGTCGAGGTCTGGCTCGCCAAGGAAGGCCACACCAACCCTGTGGGCATCAACTACCTGGAGAAGGTGCAGGCGCCGACACTCCCATCGTTGTACGGCGCGATGCTCGGAGGCGTTGACTACGTGCTGGTCGGCGCCGGGATCCCCCGCGCCATCCCGGGCATCCTGGACCGCCTGGCCGAAGGCCTGCCGGTCGAGTTGAGAGCGGACGTCAAGAACGCCACACCCGATGATGACCCCTACCTCAGGTTCGACCCGGCCGAGTACGCCCGGGGACCGCTCCCCCCGGTCCAGCGGCCATTCTTCCTGGCCATCGTCTCATCCCATGTGCTCGCCACCATGCTCACCCGCAAGGTCGAGTCCCGTGTGGATGG